>CBFHNG010000011.1:0-40017 GCA_965657165.1 Flavobacteriaceae bacterium | reverse complement strand
TTATCAAATGCCCACGAATTAAACGTTGTTGTAATGTCTCGTGCCATAAGGCCAAACTTCCATTGTTTTGTTTCAAATTGTATTCCAACATCGAGTCCAAAGCCCCAAGATGATGCAAAATCACCAATAATTCTTCTAATTATTTTTGCATTTACACCATAATTTAGCCCTGGAATAGGAAGTTTTCGTGCATAAGAAAACGTAACTCCATAATCTACAGCAGAAAATAAATTAATTCGATCATAATTAATATTTCCTTGCTGGTCAATTAGTTTTGTTGTGTCTAAAATATCATCGACACCAAATCGAATCATAGAAATTCCAACGGCACTCCGATCGTCCAAAGGCATTGCAAACGCTAAGTAATTATAATTGGCAATATTGGCAAAATAGCTTGAGTGCATCAGTGCCAAGGCATTATCTTCCAAATGCACCAATCCTGCGGGATTCCAATACCCAGAATTAACATCGTTGCTGGTTGCACTTACTGCACCACTCATGGCAAGAGCAGCAGCATCGACACCAATATTCATAAATTCATTCGAATAGTTTCGTGCAGATTGACTTATTCCATTTGTAGTAATTGAAATAAATAATATCAGAAATAAATACTTATTGTTCAATGTTATGGTTTATGACGCACTACAAAAACTATATTTTGAAGTGTATATTGTCTTTTACTTGTGTGAAACAAAAATAGTTTATTATTTTTACTAAATAAATATAATTCGATTTGAAAACTTTTGTTCCAAATTTTATAACACTTTTAAACCTATTGTCAGGTGCAATTGCAACCATCTTCGCTGTTGAAGGCCATATGACAAACGCTGCACTTTTTGTGTTTTTGGGTATTTTCTTTGACTTTTTCGATGGATTCTTAGCCAGAAAACTTAATGCAACCTCAGAACTTGGACTTCAGTTAGATTCTCTTGCCGATATGGTAACCAGTGGTCTAGTACCTGCATTAGTATTATTTCATTTATTGGAACTGGCCATTGCTCCGTCGTGGGATACCTATCAAATTTTACCTTATTTTGGGTTGCTAGTTGTTATGGCTTCTGCCTACAGATTAGCAAAATTTAATATTTCTACAGAACAGTCGAGCTATTTTATTGGGTTACCAACTCCTGCCAATACATTGCTAATCATGAGTTTACCTCTTATTTTGGCCTATCAAAATAATGATAGCTATAATGCTATTATTTTGAATCCACTATTTTTGATTGCAGTTACTATTGTAAGTTGTTTTTTATTGAATGCGCCTATAAAATTAATTGCTTTGAAATTCAAAACTTGGAAATTTTCAGAAAATGCTTCGAGATATATTCTTGTTATTTTCTCAATTGTAGCTTTAATTGTTTTTAAATTTGCAGCTATTCCGTTGCTTATTATATTTTATATTATTTTATCCTTAATAAATCCACCAAACAATGCTTGATCACATCATCACTTTAATTATGCTTGTCATGTTGCAAGCAGTTTTAGGTTTCGACAACTTATTGTATATATCATTAGAAAGTAAAAAAGCACCCAAAGAACGACAATCTTTTGTCCGAAAAATGGGCATTGGCCTTGCGATTGTATTTCGTATTATTTTGCTTTTCGTTCTAGTAAAATTGATCAGTTACTTTCAAGACCCAGTGTTGCACATTCCTTTTACAGATGTTATTGAGGGGGATTTTAATATCCATAGTATTATTGTTTTGATTGGTGGTGTTTTTATTCTTTTTACAGCCATGAAAGAAATTTGGCATATGGTTAGTTTTAAGAATTTTACGGTATCCGACTCAAAATCAAATGGTTCTGTATCAAGTGTCATCACTATGATTGTTGTGATGAATGTTATTTTTTCATTTGATTCCATTCTTAGTGCCATGGCTCTTACCAATGTATTGTGGATTATGACAACTGCAATTATCATTGGTGGTCTTCTTATGATTTGGCTTTCAGAAAAAGTCACAAATTTTTTGACCAAAAATAGAATGTATGAAGTTTTAGGTCTATTTATTTTGTTTATCGTTGGGATTATGTTGCTTACCGAGGGTGGTCATTTGGCACACCTCAAACTCTTTGGTGAAGAAATTGTGCCAATGAGTAAAACTACGTTTTACTTTGTTATTGTGATATTAGTACTAATTGATATCGTTCAAGGACGTTATCAGAAAAAAATTATGAAAGCACAGGAATTAGATAAGGATGAATTTTAAAATTCAATTTTCTTCTTTCTCAGTTCAAAGTTTTGACCTAAATATACTTTTCTAACCATTTCATCATTGGCTAAAGTTTCTGGATCGCCAGCTTTTAGAATACTACCTTCAAACATCAAATACGTTCGGTCTGTAATGGCAAGTGTCTCTTGGACATTGTGGTCGGTTATAAGAATGCCTATATTCTTTTTAGTGAGTTTTGCTACAATACGCTGAATGTCTTCTACAGCAACAGGATCGACACCAGCAAAAGGTTCGTCTAAAAGAATAAAACTAGGGTCGGTTGCCAAAGCACGAGCAATTTCTGTTCGTCTGCGTTCTCCACCCGAAAGTAAATCTCCTCTATTTTTTCGGATATGGGAAAGACCAAATTCTTCAATAAGCGATTCCATTTTATTGAGTTGTTCTTTTTTAGACAGCTTTGTCATTTGTAAAACACTCAAAATATTGTCTTCAATACTCAATTTTCGAAACACCGATGCTTCTTGAGCAAGATAGCCAATACCACTTTGCGCTCTTTTGTACATGGGGTAATTTGTAATTTCTTTGTTATCCAAAAATATAGCGCCTCCATTAGGTTTAATCAACCCAACAGTCATGTAAAACGATGTTGTTTTACCAGCGCCATTAGGACCCAAAAGCCCAACAATTTCGCCTTGTTTAACTTCAAAAGAAACGTCTTTTACAACTTTTCGGCCGCTGTAGGATTTCATCAGATTTTGAACGCTTAACTTCATTGTAAATTTATATGGATGTAAATATAATTAAATCTATACTTCTAGGCTTCCAAAGCTTCAAGAAATTCATAAGCTCGCCTTAAATGAGGGATCATAATTGTACCACCAATAAGTGTAGCTATACTTAATGCTTCCACAATTTGTTCTCTAGAAAGTCCTTCTTTATGACACTTTTCTAGATGATACTTTATACAGTCGTCACAACGCAACACGGCAGAGGCTACCAAACCCAAAAGTTCTTTGGTGGTAACATCCAATGTTCCTTCTTGAAATGCTTTCGTGTCAAGATTAAAAATTCGTTTAATTACAGTATTGTTATCGGCTAAAATTTGAGCATTCATTTTTTCGCGATAAGCATTGAATTCTTCAACAGGGTTACTCATGTTTTTCGATTTTGTTTTTTTATGACAATTTTTGAAATTAGAATACTAACTTGATATAAGATAATCACAGGAATAGCAACAATAATTTGGCTGGCCACATCGGGTGGTGTAATGATGGCTGCAACAATCAAAACAATAACTAGCGCATATTTTCTGTTTCGTCTTAAAAATTCTGGTGTAACAAGCCCAACTTTGGTAAGAAAGTAGATGATTATGGGAAGTTCAAAAATAAAACCAGAGGCCAAAACAGAAGCACGTACTAATCCTATATATGAATTCAAATCAAAATCATTGTGTACCTGATCAGCTACACTATAGGTTCCTAAAAAATTGATGGATAATGGACAGATGACATAATACCCAAACAAAACTCCAATAAAAAAAAGAATGGAAGATGTTATTAGAAATCCTCTAGAGTATTTTCTTTCGTTTGAATACAGTCCAGGGCTTATAAATTTCCAAAATTCGTGAAGGACATAAGGGAAGGCGATAATAAACCCAAAAGTAATTGAAGTCCAAATATGTGCAGAAAATTGTCCTGCCATAGTTCTGCTTTGTACTTCAAAATCAAAAGAGGTGTTACAAAAACTATCGTAGCCAATAATTGCCGATGCTTTACATAACAGATCATAGGTAAAAAAATCGGGTTTTGTTGGGCCAAAAATAAGCTTATCAAACAAAACACTTTTTCCTAAAAACGCTAAAGTTGCGGTCGCAATAATTGCTATTGTACATCGAATGATGTGCCATCTAAGTTCTTCAAGATGATCGAGAAAGGACATTTCTTTTTCTTGTGCCATAACTACAATATTCCTTCTTTGACTAAGTCATGCAAATGAATAACACCGGCGTATGTGTCGTTTTGAGTCACTAACAATTGTGAGATTTCATGTTTTTCCATAAGCTGCATGGCATCAACTGCCATTGCATCAATGTCTATTGATTTTGGGTTTTTAGACATGATATCTGCTGCACAAAGGTTTGAAAAATCATCGGTTTTGGTTAGCATACGTCTGAGGTCACCATCGGTGATAATTCCCTGAATTTTATCTTGATTTACAACAGCACTTACCCCTAGGCGTTTTTCAGTGATTTCAACAATGACCTCTTTTATATTTGAATTGAGCTTAACACTAGGTTTTTCATTTTGCTCTACAAGTTCTTTTACAGTCAAAAACAATTTTTTACCTAAAGTTCCTCCAGGATGATATTTTGCAAAATCATTTCTAGAAAAATTTCGCATATGCAAAAGAGATACTGCAAGAGCGTCACCCAAAACGAGCTGTGCAGTGGTACTTGTTGTTGGTGCTAAATTATTTGGACAAACTTCTTTTTCTACATAAGAATTAAACACAAAATTGGCTTCTTTTGCTAAAAAAGAAGTTTTATTTCCTGTGATCGCAATCAAAGGATTACTTGCTCTTTTTAAAAGAGGGATTAGGACTTTAATTTCTGGTGTATTCCCACTTTTGGAAATACATATCACCACGTCTTTGTCTTGAACCAAACCAAGATCGCCATGAATAGCATCTGCAGCGTGCATAAAAATGGCTGGTGTACCTGTAGAATTCAGCGTAGCAACAATTTTATTGGCAATAATGGCACTTTTTCCTATTCCTGTAATAATGACACGACCATTGGACTTAAAAATAAGTTCAACAGCTTCTGCAAATGAATCATCAATAAGTGAAGCGATATTTTTTACCGCATGACTTTGTTCTTCCACAGAACGTTTAGCGGTTTCAACAATTGCGCTTTTTGATATTAAAGTTTTCATAAATTTATTGTCTACTATAGTAAATATAGTTATCTTAGAATTGGAATACAAAAAAACGAAAAATTACCGTAAAAAACGCTATTTTAATTTATGTTAACTTTTTATTGTAAATAATAGTTTTTAGTTTGATTTAAATCTTTTAATGAATACATCTTCAGATCAACTCCACTCAGCACTCAAAAAATATTTTGGCTTTAATAAATTTAAAGGCCTGCAAGAGCATGTTATAACCAGTATAATGTCAAAGCAACACACCTTTGCAATTATGCCAACAGGTGGAGGCAAGTCCTTATGTTACCAATTACCAGCACTAATGCAAGAAGGAACTGCAATTGTAGTTTCTCCACTTATTGCATTGATGAAAAACCAGGTTGATGCCATTCGTGGAATTTCAGATAAAGAAGGTGTTGCTCATGTTCTTAATTCTTCTTTGAATAAAACAGAAGTAAAACAAGTAAAAGCAGATATAGAATCAGGTATCACAAAATTACTTTATGTTGCCCCAGAGTCTTTAGCCAAAGCAGAAAACACAGAGTTTTTGCAAAATCAAACCATATCTTTTATGGCCATTGATGAGGCGCACTGTATCAGTGAATGGGGACATGACTTTAGACCTGAATATCGAAATCTAAGACGTATCATTCAAAAAATAGGAGACAATATTCCAATTATTGGACTAACCGCTACGGCTACACCAAAAGTTCAAGAAGACGTTCTAAAAAATCTTGCAATTACAGACGCCAATACATTCAAAGCATCTTTTAATCGTCCAAATCTTTATTATGAAATTGTTCCAAAAACCCAACAGGTTGACAATGATATTATTCGATTTATAAAGCAAAACCAAGGCAAATCAGGCATTGTTTATTGTTTGAGCAGAAAACGTGTAGAAGAACTAGCACAAATACTTCAAGTCAACGAAATCAAAGCCCTTCCATATCATGCTGGTTTAGATGCCAAATCTAGATCTAATCATCAAGATATGTTTTTGATGGAGGATGTAGATGTTATTGTAGCAACCATAGCCTTTGGTATGGGAATTGATAAACCTGATGTACGTTTTGTAATCCATCATGATATTCCAAAAAGTATTGAAAGTTATTACCAAGAAACAGGTCGTGCTGGACGAGATGGAGGAGAGGGACATTGTTTAGCTTACTATTCCTACAAGGACATCGAAAAGCTTGAAAAATTTATGCACGGCAAACCTGTTGCAGAGCAAGAAATTGGATTTGCGCTTCTGCAAGAAGTGGTGGCATTAGCTGAAACGTCTATTTCGAGACGAAAATTTATTCTTCATTATTTTGGAGAAGAATTTGATAATGCAACCGGCGAAGGTGGTGATATGGATGATAATGTCCGTTTTCCAAAAAAACAAGTCGAAGCTCAGGACCATGTCGAAATGGTTCTTAATATGGTAATAAACACCAAGGAAAAATACAGAATAAAGGATTTTGTTAAGGTTCTTACAGGAGAAGAAAACGCTTTAATTATTTCTCATAAAACTCATGAACAACCGTTTTTTGGACGTGGAAAATCTAAAGGAAATCAGTATTGGATGGCACTTACACGACAGGTGTTGGTTGCAGGTATGCTCAGAAAAGATATAGAATCTTATGGGGTTATAAAAATGACAGACAAAGGTTATGAATTTTTAAAAACTCCTAAGTCATTTATGATGGCTGAAGACCATAATTATGACAACGATTCTGCGTCAATTAGCAAAAGCTCAAAAATTGAAACAGACAAAACCTTGTTTCGTATGCTTAAAGATTTGAGAAAATCCAATGCCAAAAAATTAGGTGTACCTCCATTTGCAATTTTTCAGGATCCCTCATTGGAAGATATGGCACTCAAATATCCAATTACTATAGAAGAACTTCATAATATTCATGGTGTTGGAGAGGGAAAGGCAAAACGATATGGAAGAGATTTTGTAGCTCTTATTGAACGTTATGTTGAAGAAAATGATATTGTTCGTGTAGAAGATTTAGTCATCAAATCCACAGGGTCAAACTCATCATTAAAACTCTACATTATTCAAAATATTGATAGAAAATTACCTCTAACAGATATTTCTTCTGCAAAAGGAATGGAAATGAATGATTTTATAACTGAACTCGAATCTATTGTATTTTCTGGAACAAAATTGAATATCAATTATTGGATTGATGAAATTTTTGATGAAGATCAACAAGAAGAAATTCATGAATATTTTATGGAATCTGACACCGATGATATTGACGAAGCAATTGAAGAATTTGACGGCGATTATGACGAGGAGGAACTTCGTTTGTATCGCATTAAGTTTTTTAGTGAAGTCGCTAATTAATTTCTGTAGATTTTCTCATTTAAAATAGAAAAGTTTTTCAAATCCTGCTTACCTTTGTGCCTTTAAAAATTAGAACCAAAAACAAAACACATGCAAGACGGTTTATATGCCAAGTTTATAACTTCAAAAGGAGAGATTTTAGTTAATTTAGAATACCAGAAAACACCAGGAACGGTTGGAAACTTTGTGGCACTCGCTCAAGGAAATTTAGAAAATGATATCAAAGCACAAGGACAACCATACTATGATGGATTAAAATTCCATCGTGTAATTCCAGATTTTATGATTCAAGGCGGTTGCCCACTTGGGACAGGAACAGGAAATCCAGGCTATCAATTTGATGATGAGTTTCATCCAGAATTAAAGCACGATAAAGCTGGAGTTTTATCAATGGCAAATGCAGGACCAGGCACAAATGGCAGTCAGTTTTTTATCACTCATACGCCCACACCTTGGTTAGACGGAAAACACACTGTTTTTGGTACAACCATTGAAGGGCAATCAGTTGTAGATGCAATAGCTCAAGGAGATACGATTGAATCCTTAGAAATTTTGGCCGTTGGAGCAGATGCAGAAGCATTTAATGCAATTGAATCATTTAGAGTTTTTGAAGGCTCTCGTGCAAAACGTCTTGAAGCTGAAAAAGCAGCCGTTGAAGCAGAGCTCGAGAAATTAGCTAATGGATTTGAAAAAACAGAAAGTGGACTTCGCTATCAAATCCTACAAAAAGGAGAAGGTAAACAAGCGAAAAAAAATGATGTTGTTTCTGTACATTACAAAGGACAATTGGCCGATGGAACTGTATTTGATTCTTCTTACAAACGCAACGACCCTATTGAATTTACACTAGGTGTAGGCCAAGTTATTCCAGGTTGGGACGAAGGTATTGCATTACTTCATGTTGGTGAAAAAGCACGTTTTGTTATACCAAGTATTTTGGCTTATGGAAGTCGTGGTGCAGGAGGGGTTATTCCTCCAAATGCAAATCTTATTTTTGATGTAGAGCTTATGGGAATAAAATAGATTTTTATTTCCCATTAAAAGTTTTCTTAGTGCAAACAAATAAAAAAACACAAATGTTTACAAACAACTAAATTTTATTCTTAAAATTTAAATAGTTATTTGTAAATTTGTTTGCGTTTATAAGCGCACAATGACACAAACCACTACGAAATATATCTTTGTTACAGGAGGTGTGAGTTCCTCATTAGGAAAAGGCATAATTGCAGCCTCACTTGCAAAGCTTCTTCAATCTCAAGGTTATCGTGTTACCATACAAAAGCTTGATCCATATATCAATATTGATCCAGGAACACTCAATCCATATGAGCATGGCGAATGCTATGTAACAGATGATGGCGCAGAAACAGACTTGGATTTGGGACATTATGAACGGTTTTTAAATGTTCCTACCTCACAAGCCAATAATGTAACTACCGGTAGAATTTATCAAAGTGTAATTGATAAAGAACGCCGTGGTGTGTTTTTGGGTAAAACAGTCCAAGTAATCCCCCATATTACTGACGAAATTAAACATCGGATTAAATTATTAGGTTCATCTGGAGATTATGATATAGTTATCACTGAAATTGGTGGAACAGTTGGTGATATAGAATCCTTGCCCTATGTAGAAGCTGTACGCCAATTGAAATGGGAAATGGGTAGTAACAACGCTATAGCCATTCATCTGACCCTCATTCCTTATCTTTCTGCTGCAGGCGAATTAAAAACAAAACCCACTCAGCATAGTGTAAAAACGCTTATGGAAAGTGGGGTTCAAGCTGATATTTTGGTGTGTAGAACAGAACACGAATTAGGGCAATCTATACGTACAAAACTTGCTCGTTTTTGCAATGTAAAAGAAGAATGTGTTATTCAATCCATTGATGCATCAACAATATATGATGTACCCAATTTAATGCTTAAAGAAGGATTAGATAAAGTTGTTTTAAAACAATTAAACTTAGAACGTCACCAACCTGATTTAACCTCTTGGAACACATTTTTACAAAGACATAAAAACCCTACAAATGAAGTCACCATTGGTTTGGTTGGAAAATATGTGGAGTTACAAGATTCTTACAAATCTATCTTGGAAGCTTTTATACATGCAGGTGCAGCAAATGAAGTTAAAGTTAATGTGAAATCTATTCATTCTGAGCATATAACTGTAGAAAACGTTTCAGAATTACTATCAGAATTAAATGGTGTGCTAGTAGCACCAGGATTTGGAGAACGCGGCATAGAAGGAAAAATTGAAGCCATACGCTATGTTCGTAAAAATAATATTCCATTTTTTGGTATTTGTCTAGGAATGCAAATGGCCGTTATAGAATTTGCCCGAACAGTATTAGGACTGGCAGACGCCAATTCTTCTGAAATGGATGAAAAGACCAAAAACCCTGTCATCGATTTGATGGAAGATCAAAAACAAATTGAAAATATGGGTGGGACAATGCGTTTGGGATCATGGGGCTGTACGCTTTCTTCTTCGTCTACTGCATATGATGCCTACAAAAAGGATTCGATTAATGAGCGTCATAGACATCGATATGAATATAACAATTTATACAAAACACAATTAGAAGAAAAAGGAATGATAGCCACAGGAATTAACCCTGATACAGGTCTCGTTGAAATTATAGAAATTCCAACACACCCTTGGTTTGTAGGTGTACAATATCATCCCGAATATAAGAGTACTGTAGCCAATCCACACCCCTTATTTAAAGCATTTATTGGAGCGGCTCTTAGACATAAAACATCAAATTAATAATTATATTTAATTTGGTTCATGCAATTGACCAATTAAGTTTCTAAATATGGAAGAAAAAAAATTAGACACAAATTCACTCATTGGGTTCCTACTCATTGGAGCAATTTTATTGTATATGTTGTGGCAAAACCAACCTACGCCAGAACAACTTGCAGCAGAACAACAAGCAAAGCAAGAACAAATTGATAAGAGTTCCAATCAAAAATCTGAAAATAACACCCTTGAAAACATTCAAAACACCTCAAATGCACAACAAAAATCTAAACTAGGTGATTTTGCATATTCTTTGGAAATTCCCTCAGCTAACGAAAATTTCACCATACTGGAAAATGATGTTTTAGCTTTAAAAATAAACAACAAGGGTGGCGGAATTTCAGAAGCTAAACTCAAAACCTTTGTGAATTTCGACTCTGTGCCTGTATATCTTATTAAAGATCAAACAGCACGTTTCAATTTAAATTTTTCAACTTCGGATAATCGTACTTTAAACACTTCAGATCTTTATTTTGAACCCACATTAAAAAGTGAAGGTACCAACAAGGTTTTATCAATGAAATTGAAAGTGTCAGAAGAACAATATTTGGAATACCTGTATACCCTCACACCAGACGACTATATGTTAGGTTTTAACATACGTTCTAAAGGTCTTTCAGGGGTGCTAGATTCAAGTAAAACTGCAAATTTTGAATGGGATTTAAAGGCTCTTAGACAAGATCAAAGCATAACTTTTGAAAATCGATATACTCGACTTTCATACGAATATGAAGGAGATAAAACAGGAAAACTATCTCAAGCTGGAGAGGATGATGAAACTTTGGACAAGGTGTCATGGGTTTCATACAGACAGCATTTTTTCAGCTCTATTTTAGTTCCAGATTCTCCCTTAAGTAAAGTAGAATTAAAGTCTTTTGATTTAGTTGAGGATGAAACTGTTGATACTGTTTTCACAAAACGTTACAACACAAAATTTCCATTGACATATTCTTCCGGTGAATTAGCACAAAATATGAGTTTATATTTTGGGCCAACATATAACAAGGTGCTAAAAAAATATGATAAAAATCTTGAGAGTAGTATTCCTTTTGGTTGGGGTATTTTTGGTTGGATCAACAAATCTGTATTTAGTCCATTGTATGCGTGGCTTAGTAGTTTTTTATCCTATGGAATTGCGATAATAGTAATGACTATAATGGTAAAAATATTGCTTTCATTTGTTCAGTATAAGCAATTTTTATCTCAGGCAAAAATGAAAATATTGAAGCCTGAATTAGACGCCATAAGAGCAAAACACAAAAAAGATAAAATGAAGGCTCAGCAAGAAACTCTTGCATTACAAAACAAAGCAGGCGCAAGCCCTCTAAGTGGATGTTTACCTGGATTGCTTCAAATTCCGGTTTTTTATTCCTTATTTATGTTTTTTCCAATTGCATTTGAACTACGTCAAAAGCCATTCCTATGGGTAGAGGATTTAAGTTCCTATGATACCATTGCAGAATTACCATTCAATATTCCATTTTATGGTGACCATATCAGTTTATTCCCAATTTTGGCCTCCATTGCCATATTCTTCTACATGCGAATGACAACAGGTCAAAACATGGCAAGCCAACCGCAACAAGAAGGTATGCCAGACATGGCCAAAATGATGAAATATATGATCTATTTTTCACCACTTTTAATGTTGTTTTTCTTTAATAATTATGCCTCTGGTTTGAGTTTATATTATTTTGTTTCAAACCTTATTAGTATTGGAATTATGCTTGTCATCAAGAACTATATCATTGATGAAGAAAAGGTATTAGCAAAAATTAATGTTAGCAAGGCAAAGCCAAAAAAACAAAATCGTTTCCAAAAGAAAATGGCCGAAATTATGGAACAAGCCGAAAAACAAAAAGCCGCCCAAGAACGTCGAAAAAAATAAGATAAAATTTGTCTTGAGTTATATTTCATAACTTTGTAAAATGAAAACAGTAGTTGTTGGACTTTCTGGCGGAGTAGATTCTAGTGTTGCTGCATATGTACTCAAAAAACAAGGCTATAATGTGATTGGATTGTTCATGAAAAATTGGCATGACGATTCTGTTACAATTTCTGATGAATGCCCATGGCTTGATGACAGTAACGATGCTATGCTTGTGGCCGAAAAATTAGAAATTCCATTTCAAACTGTTGACTTAAGCCAAGAATATAAGGAGCGTATTGTGGATTATATGTTTCGTGAATACGAACAAGGTCGCACACCAAATCCAGATGTTTTATGCAATAGAGAAATTAAATTCGATGTTTTTCTAAAAATAGCACTTTCTTTAGGTGCAGATTTTGTGGCTACAGGTCATTATTGTAGAAAAGCTGAGGTTAATTCCAATTCAAAAACACCAATTTTTCGCTTATTATCTGGTATTGACACAAACAAAGATCAGTCCTATTTTTTATGTCAACTTTCTCAAGAACAATTATCTAAAACGCTTTTTCCAATTGGCGAATTAACAAAACCTTAGACCGAAAACAGGAGATATTGTTGCTATTCCTAGTACATTTGAATCCTACAATCAAACGCTTCCTGCTTTTAATACCAAGGAAGACAGACTCGAATTTGAATCCAAAAAAATCATTTATACAAAAGAAAACGGATTAGTTATAGGGACACATCAGGGGGCTCATTTTTTTACAAAAGGTCAACGAAAAGGATTGGCAGTTGGAGGCACAAAAGAGCCATTGTTCGTAATAGATACTGATGTTGTTGAAAATATAATTTATGTTGGCGAAGGCAAAAATCACGCAGGACTTCTGCGCAATACATTATTTGTTCCAAATGATGATCTACATTGGGTTCGTCCAGATTTATCAATAAGCCCTAATGAAGCGCTAGATGTCACAGCTCGTATTCGCTATAGACAACCTTTAGAAGAAGCAACACTTTTTAAATCAAACAAAGGTTTATATGTTTCATTTAAAAATCCACAAACTGCTATTACAGAAGGACAATTTGTGGCGTGGTATTTAAATGATGAATTAGTTGGTTCGGGTGTAATTTCTTAAATTGTATTATTGTTTTTAAAACAATAAACTCATTATGATCAATACAATTACTAATCTTTTTGGTATACAATATCCAATTATTCAAGCTGGTATGGTTTGGAATAGCGGTTGGAAATTAGCTTCAGCATCTACAAATTCAGGGATTCTAGGACTTATAGGTGCAGGGTCTATGTACCCCGATGTTCTTCGAAAACATATTCAAAAATGTACTCTTGCTACTGATAAACCTTTTGGTGTCAATGTGCCATTGCTCTATCCAAATATTGAAGAAATAATGCAGATTATTGTTGAAGAAGATGTGAAAATTGTATTTACATCTGCAGGTAATCCTTCAACGTGGACACATTGGTTGAAAAATCATGGCATTACAGTTGTTCATGTGGTGAGTAGTGTAAAATTTGCTTTGAAAGCAGAAGCATGTGGTGTAGATGCCATTGTAGCAGAGGGTTTTGAAGCAGGAGGTCACAATGGGCGAGAAGAAACCACAACTTTTACGCTTATTCCAATGGTGTGCAAAGCTGTTTCTATTCCAGTCATTGCCGCTGGAGGAATTGCAACAGGAAGAGGAATGTTGTCTGCAATGACATTAGGTGCACAAGGCGTACAAATAGGAAGTCGTTTTGTAGCTAGTGAAGAGTCCTCTGCACATCAAGCTTTCAAAAGCGAAGTGCTCAAGGCAAAAGATGGCGCTACGCAGCTTACACTAAAGGAATTAACACCTGTAAGATTATTAAAGAATAAATTTTATGAAGATGTTGTTCAATTATACCAAAATCATCCTACACAGGAAGACTTAAAAAAATTGCTTGGGAAAGCCAGGGCAAAAAAAGGTATGTTTGAGGGGGATCTGGAAGAAGGGGAATTGGAAATTGGGCAAATAGCAGGATTGATAGATGATATTTTACCTGTAAAAGAAATTGTAGAACAAATCATAACTGAATTTAATGCTGCCAATAAAGAAATGAGCCATCTAAAACTTTAATCAATGACAAAACGTAAACAACAATTAGAAGCTTTTGATCGCTTACTCACTATAATGGACGAATTGCGCTCACAATGTCCATGGGACAAAAAACAAACCATGGAAACCCTTAGACCTCTTACTATAGAGGAAACATATGAGCTCGCTGATGCCATCTTGGAACAAAATTTAGACGAAGTTAAGGGCGAATTAGGCGATTTGATACTCCATATTGTGTTTTATGCAAAAATTGGGAGTGAGACCAATACTTTTGATATTGCAGATGTTTTGAATGGAATTTGTGAAAAACTAATTCAACGTCATCCCCATATTTATGGAGACCTAGAAGTTGATAATGAAGAGGAGGTTAAACAAAACTGGGAAAAAATAAAGTTAAAAGAAGGAAAAACAAGTGTTTTGCAAGGCGTTCCAAAAAGTTTACCAGCATTGGTTAAAGCAACACGTATTCAAGAAAAAGTCGCTGGTGTTGGTTTCGATTGGGAAGAACCCCAACAAGTTTTTGAAAAAGTTGAGGAGGAGTTGCAAGAATTCAAAGTAGAGGTAAAAGCCAAAAACCAAGTAGCGATAGAATCGGAATTTGGGGATGTATTATTTTCATTAATAAACTATGCACGTTTTCTAAACATCAATCCTGAAAATGCTTTGGAGCGCACCAATAAAAAGTTCATCAAAAGATTTCAATACTTGGAGCAACAAGCCAAACTCAAAAAGCGTTCTCTTTCAGAAATGTCACTTTCTGAAATGGATGTCATTTGGGAGGAAGCAAAACGACAATAATTACGCTTAGTTGATTACTTTTTTGATATTTGACAATTTATTGGTCCATTGTTGTAGTTGCTCTTTATGTTTTTTAATTTTCTTGTGTACATCAACTACCATTGGATTGTCCTCTGCTACATTGGAGAAAAACTGTAGATTATTTTCCAATTGATTCATTTCAGATTTAATTTCATCAATCTTTTTTCGCACAAAAGAAATTTCGTTGTTTAGTGCTCTAGGGTTTTTGCTTAGTTCCTGAATTTTATTCGTGTATTTTAAAGATTTTAATTCTTCTTCATTTACTCCAACTTTTGCAAATAATTTGCTTATTGTTTTAAAGAAATCACGATCGATATGGCGCTTGTTTTTTGGTACTCGACCAAGTGCATTCCATTGTTTAGAAAAATCTTTAATTGCTTTTAAATCATCCTCTTTATTGTCTCCAATTTCAAAAGATTTTACCTCTTTGAAAAGCTGTTCCTTTTGAGCTAAATTTTCAATTTCTTCTGGAGTTCCAGCATTTTTTTGTTCATGATAACGATCAAAGAAATGATTGCATGCTCCTCGAAATTCTTTCCACAGTTTGTTGCTGTCTTTTTTTGAAATATGACCAATTTTTTTCCATTGATTTTGAATCGTTTTCATCAATGCAGCAGTGGTTTCAAAGTCTTCATTGTCTTTATTTTGTATCGCAATTTCTACTAATTCTTTTTTCTTTTTTAAGTTTTCTAAGTGATCTTTTTTAAGATCTTTATAGAAATTATTTTTAGTTTTATTGAAAGTTTTTAAAGCATTTTTAAAATCTATCCAGGATTGATTTCGACGCTTTTTTGGAACCCCTCCAATTTTAAAGAAATTTTCTCTCAATTCCTCTACTTCCTTTATTCTATTTTGCCATTTTCCGTGTGAGCTATTATCGGTCTCAGTTAAAGATTTAATTTTTTCAATAATGACTTCTTTACGCTCAAAATTTACCATTAACTCTTGTTCAATACGAGCATTATATTCCTGACGTTTGTCATTGATCACTTTAGTTGCAGCACTAAATTGTTCCCACAACACTTCGCGATATTCTTTAGAAACAGGTCCTAATTCCTCTTTCCATATTTTATGAATTGCCTGAAGTTCTCTGAAAGCACGTCCTAGATTTTCTTCGTTTGCTAAAGCTTCTACACTTTTGATAAGCTTTTGTTTCTTCTCTAAATTGTGTTTGTAGTCACGCTCTCTTAGATCTCTATTTAGATGGAGGAAGTCATAAAATTTTTCTACATGGTGACGGTAGTTGTTCCACACATCATTCGCATTTTTTATAGGAACTTTTCCAAGACTTCTCCACTGTTCTTGTAAATTTTTGAATTTATTATAGGTTGTATTGCTGCTTTGACTTACATCAATTAAGCCTTTAATTTCCTCGATTATTTGTAGTCTAGATTCTAGATTTTGTTGTAAACTTTCTGTCTTTTTCTTTTCAAATTTTTCGTTTTTTTCTCGATAGGTTTTTGATAGTCCGTTAAATTGTTTTTTTATTGGACTATCGAAACTAAAATCAATACTGTTTCCACCCTCAGCCAAAAACGCCTCTTTTTTTTCGTTTAGAATTATAGAGAATTTTTGATTAAAAACCTTTTTTATGGTATTTATTTTTGGGCGAATGCTATAAATATCATCGTTTTTGAGTAGTTGTTCAAATTCAGAGATTAAAGACTCCAAAGACAAATCTTCGTAGTTGATGTCCTTTTCTTTATTTATTTCTTCTATTTTTGCTAAATCAACGTCTTCGTCTTGAACTTCAGTTGTTTCTTCCAAAGATTCAGGTGTTTGTTCAACACTTTTTGATTCAGATAATTCAACCTCTTTTTCTATTTGTGAATCCTGTTGTTTTTCAACATTTTCCAATTCCTCTTTAGGCGTTTCATTCTCTGTATTGTTTTGTTTTTCTGATATTCCGTCTGCATCTTGCAGGTTGTCTAGCGTTGTCATAAATAAGGTTTTTGGGTTGTTTTGTTCCTTAAAGGTATAAATATACACTTATCCCTTAAATTTACAAATTCAAAATTTATTTTAAAAAATTAGGAATGCCAAATTTCCCACGACTTTTCGGCTTGTAACTCCAACATTTTCAGTCCATTCAGTGTCTTTGCATTTGCTTTTTTTCCATAGTTCAAAAATTTAGTTTCACTAGGATTGTAGATTAGATCGTAAAGCAAATGGTTTTTTCCAATTCCGTTGTAGGGAATTGGCGGACATTCTTCTATGTTTGGGTGTGTTCCAAGCGGTGTACAGTTAACAATTAGTGTATGTTCTTGAATATCGGAGGTTTTTAAATCTGTATAATTTAGAGTCCCTTTAATTTTTTTTGATCTTGATACAAATTGAGTTTCAATTCCAAGTGATCCTAATGCATAAACCACTGCTTTTGAAGCACCACCTGTTCCTAAAATGAGTGCTTTTTTATGTGTAGAATTTAAATGTGGAATAAGACTAGTTTTAAATCCATAATGATCTGTGTTATAACCAATTAACTTGTTGTTTTTTATATGTATGGTGTTGACAGCACCAATGGCTTCTGCTTCGTGGTCTAGTGCATCTAAATTTGGGATAACAGCTTCTTTATATGGGATAGTAACATTGAGTCCGCTGATATTTTTACCATCAAAAATATACGGAAATTCTTCAATGGAACTCAAGTCAAAGTTTTGATACACACACTCGAGATGCTGTTGCTTAAATTTTTCAGAAAAATATGTTCTTGAAAATGAGTAATCTATATTTTTCCCGATTAACCCAAATAATTTCATGTCTGCTTTTTTTGACGATTTCCGTACCATTCTAAACTCAAAACGATGCCTATTCCTAATAAAGCAAAGATAATAGCATTGATGGTTTCAGTATTAAATTCTGGTATATATCTTTCGTAATTTTCTATAATTTGTTTACCTCTCGAATCCAATAAAAAATCACCCGTAAAATTCTTCTTATATATTGTGTTTTTCCATGGCCAAACGACTCCAAGTGAACCTGTAATGAAGCCCATTATAAGTGCAAGTGTTGTGCTTTTGTAATGTTTTAAGACATAGTTTAATACATGAGATAAACTCACAAGGCCAACAATTGAACCTAGTGTAAAAATAAATAATATTTTAAGCATTTTTTTTGTGTAGGGGTCAGATAATACTGATAAATCTCCAGTACTTAATCCTAAAAACACATCAAAAAGCGCATTAACGGCATCAACCAATAAAAGCACATAATTACCCAATAGCATGAGTATAAATGAACCAGAAAAACCTGGAAGTGTCATGCCTGTAATGCTAATGATGCCGCAAAAAAATACAAATAAAAGATGATCATTTTCAGTCGCAGGATTTAGGAAACTTATGCTCAGCCCCAAAATAATACCTAAAATTGTACTGAAAATGGTGGTTCTGTTCCAAGATTTAAAATCATTAAAAATGTAAATAACTGAACCGATGATCATACCAAAAAATACACTCCAAACATACAATTCATAGTGAATAATCAGGTAATCAAGCAATTTTGAAATGCTAAAATAACTGACAATCATTCCCAAAAACAATAAGCTCAAGAAGCGTCCATTAACATAATTGTAAAATGAATTAAAATGCCCTGAAAAAAGAAGTTTAAACCCTTTTCGGTTAAACCTTTGAAGCGAATAAATAAATTCTTCATAAAAACCAGCAACAAATGCAACGATTCCACCAGAAACGCCTGGGACTTTGTTGGCCGTACCCATTGCTAGCCCTTTAAGAATAAGGAGTATTTTATCTTTTATAGTACTGTACTTATCCAATTGTTTTGTTTTTGGAGCCAATTTTATCGAGGATCAATATCATTAAAAATCCAAAAACCATTAGTGCAATAGCAGATAAAAATTGTGGATTTCCATCAAAAGAGAATGGGGAAACACATTCTTCATTTAGTGGAATATTGATTCCTTTTGAGTTAAGTCTGTATGAAAGTGTCTTTTTCCATGGCCATATTTTTGCTAACGCACCAACCATAAACCCTGTGAGTACCGCCAATGTTATGCTTTTGTAAGTATTAAATAACCACTTAAGTAGTTTTGAAAATGATAATATTCCAACAATTGCACCAGCCATAAAAACCATTAACTTTAAAATAGATTTATCATTTATGGCCTCTAAAACAGTATTATAGCTTCCTAGTATCACTAAAATAAATGCTCCAGAAATTCCAGGAAGAATCATGGCGCAAATTGCAATAGTTCCCGAAATAAATAAATAAAACATACTTTCAGAATTACCTAAGGCTCCAAGTTTTGTAAGCTGATAGGCAAAAAACGTACCGATGATTAAACCTAAAAATTCACCTAATTTCCATTGATTTATTTTTTTGATAACAAATAAAATACTCGCTAAAACTAACCCAAAAAAGAAGGCCCAAACTAGTATAGGTTTTTCTTCTAATAAATAGGCTACTAATTTTGATAGCGTAAGGATACTCAAAAGCACGCCTAAAAATAGAGCTGTTAAGAAATTTCCATTGATTTTGCTCCATGTTGCTGCTACTCCTTCGGATTTTAGGGATTTTATGGTCCCTAAATTGATATTGTTTAGCGAACCTATCAATTCTTCATAAATTCCAGAGATAAAGGCAATAGTTCCTCCAGAAACACCTGGAACAACGTCTGCCGCACCCATAGCTATTCCTTTCAAAATTAGTACAAAATAATCTAATAAATTGCGTTTCATGTCAATGCGTTATTGAGCACTAAAGATAACTAATTTTACTTGGACGTTTTGTTGTAGCTTTTAATGAAATGTAGTACCTCTTTTTGAGCATAAACGTCAGGAAATAATTCTTCAAGAATGAAAGCGTGCTCAGCATTGTAGTGTAAAGCGGTGAGTAAATGCGTATAAGCTGTTTCTGTTTCATTGAGCTTAAAGCAAATTCCTGAAATCCTAAATTCTACCTCCTCACTTTTTGGGTGGTGTTCTAATGCTTGTACAAAGTTGTATTTTGCGGCTTCTAACTCCCCTAGTTTTATTAAAATATCTCCTCTAGATATCCATGTTTCTAGAGCACAGTTGCCAAGTTCAAGAGTTTTTTTATAACCACGCTCTGCTTCCTCTAAATAATTTAAACGTTCGTTTATTTTTGAATAAAACATCCAATAGCCTGCATTTTCATCGTCAATATCTATAGCTTTATTGACGTAAAATAAGGATTTGAAAAAGTCTTTTTTTGAAAAGTAAAATATCGAAATCCCCATCCAACCTTTGTCAAATGCAGGGTCTTCCTCCACAGATTTCATATAAAATTTGAGGGCTTGATCCTCTTTTTTTAGTTGCTCATAGCAGTAACCAATTTTTAATAGGGTATAAGCTGTAGCGCCCTCAATAGCCATCGAAATAGTATATTGTTCAATAGCTTCCTCGTGGCGATTTAAGCGCTCCAAAACCTTAGCTTTTTCTAAATATGCACCAATAAATGTATCATCTGAAATAATTGCAAAATCAAAAGCGGTTAGTGCTTTTTGAAGTTCTTTTTCTACGAGATATTGTTTGCCTAATTGATGCCAAGCCACTTCACAATATGGATTTTGATCTAAATACCAATTTAAATATTTTATGGCTTCCTTTGTTTGATCCAAAAATTCAAAACAATAAATGATATTGTATAGAGATGAATAATCTTCAATATCCAAATTTACACATTTAATAAAATGTGTTTTTGCGTCTTCATATTGATCCATAAACAGGTATTCCATACCTATTAAGGAGTGAATTTCAGAACAATCTTCGGCTATTTTTAGGGCTTCCTTAAAAGTGTCAATAGCTTTTTGATGCTTATCTTTTTTAGAATAAATATTTGCTCTTTGAATATAAAGTTCTTCATTGTTTGGCTCTAATTCAAATAATGAATTTAGCAAGCGTTCGGCAGCATTAAAGTCGTTTTCAAAAATTAATATTTCAACTTTGAATAACCTTAAATTTATAGACGAAGGGTGTTGGTCTAATCCTAAATTGATGGCTTTTTTGGCCAATGCAATTTTTCCGATTTCTAAATAATGGTGGATAATACTCTCAAATTCGTTGGAATCAAAGAAAAAAACATTATTGGTCTTTAACATTGACTCAAATTTATTTAACGAGATATTTTGACTTTCGTTTGAAGGGCTTAACTCCATAGAGTATTTTTTTATTATAATAAATTTATAATTATATAACTCTGAGTTGATACGCCAATGCGAATGTTTTCAACAAAATAATTAACAGTTTTTATCAATAGAGTCTAGAATATCTAGAATGATATTGCATCCTTGCTCTAATTCATTGAATGAAATTGTAAGGGGAGGCGTAATTCTGATGGCTTTTGGTTCATATAATAACCAAAACAGAATCAATCCTTTATCCATGGCCTCAAGGATAACTTTGTTTGTGATTTCGGCACTTGATGTCATTGCAGATAGCATAAGGCCTTTCCCTCGAATTTCTGTTATTAATTGGTGTTTTAATTTCTCACGAATATATTTTTCTTTTTCTAAAGCCTCTTTCATTAAAGTACTTTGAGTAATTTCTTTGAGTGTAGCCAATGCTGCAGCTGCAATAACAGGGTGTCCTCCAAATGTTGTGATATGCCCTAATTTTGGAAAATTGGACAAACTGTCCATCATTTTGGCAGAAGCCGAAAATGCACCAATTGGCATTCCACCTCCAAGTCCTTTCCCTACTACAACTATATCTGGGATACAGTTATAATTTTCAAATCCAAAGACCTTTCCTGTACGACCAAAACCAGGTTGAATTTCATCCAAAATTACTAAAGCACCCATTTCTTTACATCTTTTTTCTACTTTATGTAAATAATCGTTTTTGGGCTCAATAAAGCCTGCACCCCCCTGAATGGTTTCTAAAATCACTGCGGCTGTTTTTGTAGTAATTTTTTGTAATTCTTTTTCTTCATTAAAATGTATAAAACGTACATCGGGGAGGAGCGGGCGGAAGGGTTGCTTTCGCTCTTCATAACCCATAACACTCAATGCACCCATGGTATTTCCATGATAGGCCTTGTGGGCTGCAATTATTTCTGAACGACCAGTATAACGTCTGGCCAGTTTAAGAGCACCGTCTATTGCTTCTGTACCAGAGTTGGTTAAGTATGTTTTTTCAATATGTTTGGGTAAATGTTTTGCTAATAATTGTGTGAGTTCCAAAGCAGGTTTTTGAATATACTCACCATAGACCATCACGTGCATATAGCTGTCCAACTGCTTTTTTATTGCCTCCACAACTTTTGGGTGACGATGTCCCAAGCTACAGGCAGAAACTCCTGCAACAAAATCCAAATAGGGTTTTTGATTTTGATCGTATATAAAACTGCCCTTTGCATGCGATATTTCCATTGCCAAAGGGTGTGGTGTTGTTTGTGCTTGAAATCTTAAAAAATCGTCTTTACTCAAATTTGTTTTTTCAGTGTTTTAGGTTTTAATGCTTTATCGCGTTTTGGAGCAGATTTCTGCATTTTATTGATTTTCTCAAGAGGTAAGTTTCTTGCCGCTTTATTGTCTTTTTTTAGAGGATTATTTTTTTGTTTTTTATTTGGCTCTTTTTTTAAATTTCCAGCATCTTCAACACGTTTTATAAGGTCTTCATCAAAAAATTCTTCTTGGGGAATGTAGGGTTCTAATCCTTTGATTTTTACTAATTCTAGTGGTGGATCTTCTGAAAATAAGTCATCAACGGTTCTCGGACGTTCTTCGTTGCGCCAAACAAATCCTTTTAGTTTTCTTTCTTTCTCTGGAAAATCTTCATCTGGATATGTTTTACCACCTATTTGATTAATTTTTCTCAACTCATCAATCTGGTTTTCAGAAATGAATATCTTAATTGATCCAGATTTTGATTTATCAATACCAACCAGTTCATTTTCGCTATTTCTTAGGTAGTAAATAGTTTCAGCATTTTTTATAACATCAATTGTGTTCAATTCATTATTTTCAAATAAACCATATAATACTTTACCTGAAATTTGATTAAATCCATCGCCCAAACTGTCCTTACTAATAACAAATGCACTATTGAATACTTTCAACGAGTCTAGTGTTTCGTTCTTAGTATTTGAAATTAAATGAATGGAATCGCCTGTAATTTGACTCTCAAAATGCCATAAAACTGGGTATTCTTTTTTTGAAAAAGCATCGGCATCAACATCATAAAAATTAATCAATTGTGTGAGTCCCGTTTTTTGATTCATATGAATAGAGTCAGCTTTTCCACTCAAATTGGATTTAAACATCTTAGCGTTGTAATAACCCCGAATAATCCGTTCATCAGGTGGTCCTGTTACCATGAGCGTATCGCTGTGCATAAAAATGGAATCATTTTCTTGTTCTGTTATTGCTAGTGCTTTTTTGGTGATAAAAACAGAGTCTTTTTCTCTAAAAACTTCGGCATAATGGCCCTTTATAATGCTTTTGTTTAGAGTGTCAGTTACCGTAATATTATTGGTGGCGGAAGCAAAATTCTTGTTGCGATCAAAGTATACACTATCGCCTTCAACAATACGGTCGTCGTAGTTTATTTTTGATTTTTTTACAAAGTATCCGGTATCATTATTTGTGTTATAAAACCCTCTTTCACAGTAAATTACACTTGTTTCACTCGTAATTGTTGTTGGTCCAAACATAAATGCATAGCCGGATTCGGTGTAAAAATCCAAACGATCTGTATCAATCAAATATTCTGGGTTAACCAATTTTACATTATCTACAAATTGATACTTTTTGGAATTCACATAGTATCGCCCAACAGTACTTGTAATTGTACCTGATGTATCACGAACTACTTTGCCTTTTTGATTATAATAAGCTTGTTGTTTGATACGATCAAAATGTAAAATATCAGTATATAGTTTTGAGTCAGGGTCTATCAGAACCACATCGCCACTTGCATAGGCGAGTTGTGTTTTTCCACTATATTCAACGTATTTAGAAGTCATATTGATGCTATCTCCTTGTTTGACTTTCACGCTTCCGTAGGCTTCTATGAAATCTTCTTTACCATAATAAATAGCTTCGTCACACCACATCTCAATGCCTTTATGTTTGATGTGAACTTGATCAGAACCATCGCGTGTAAGGATTGTAGCATCGGGTTTATCCTCTTCAAAAGTCATATATGGTGCATATTCAATTTCAATTTGTTTCCGTTCTTGAGCAAATGTTAGAAAGGAAACAGAGAGAATAAATAAAATGAGGAGATGTTTATTTTTCACGACTTTGAATTCGAATTTTAACAAAAATAGGGATTCTTCAAAATTTAACGCTTAATTACGCCTAAAATTAAGAAGACTTACAATTTTCATCAAAAAATCAATTACCTAAAAATAGTTTGCTTTCTGTCTGGGCCAACTGATACTATCTTAATTGGAATTTGCAATTCATTTTCCAAAAACTCAATGTATTCAATTAATGTTTGCGGTAGTGTGTCGACACTGTCCATAGACGTTAAATCTTCATCCCAACCTTTAAAATCGGTGTAAATTGGCGTGATATTTTCAGATTCAATATTGTATGGTAAATGTTTAATTTCTTGCCCTTTATAGTTGTATGCTGTACAAACTTTTAATGTTTTAAACCCAGATAAAACATCGGCTTTCATCATCATTAGCTGCGTAACACCATTGACTTGACATGCGTAACGTAGTGCCACCAAATCTAGCCACCCACAACGTCTCGGTCTTCCTGTTGTTGCTCCAAATTCATGTCCAACACGACTCATCGTTTCTCCATTTTCATCAAAAAGCTCTGTTGGAAATGGACCAGACCCAACTCGTGTTGTGTAGGCCTTAAAAATGCCAAAAACATCGTTGATAGAGTTTGGTGCAACTCCAAGCCCAGTACAAGCGCCTGCTGCAGTGGTATTTGAAGAAGTTACAAATGGATATGTTCCAAAATCAATATCGAGAAGAGAACCTTGTGCTCCTTCAGCAAGTACCGATTTTTGATCTCGTTGTGCTTGATGTAAATATTCCTCAGAATCAATAAATTCTAATGATTTTAATGTTTCTACAGCCTCAAAAAATTCATTTTCAAGTTCTTTTAAGTCATATTCAAGCTCAACGTTGTAGAAATCGATCATGGCTTGATGTTTATTGGCCAAATTACGGTATTTGTCCTTCCAGTTACTAAGTTCCAAATCGCCAACACGAATTCCATTTCTGCCTGTTTTATCCATATATGTTGGGCCAATACCTTTTAGCGTGGAACCAATTTTTGCTTTACCTTTTGAAATCTCAGAAGCCGCATCCAAAAGGCGGTGCGTTGGCAAAATGAGGTGGGCTTTTCTAGAAATTAATAACGTTTTTCTAAAGTTAACATCTTGTCCAGAAAGTTTATCCAATTCTTTTTTGAAAATTACGGGATCAATTACAACTCCATTTCCGACAAGGTTTTTTACATCATCATGAAAAATACCCGAAGGAATTGTGTGTAGTACATGTTTCATTCCATTGAAAACAAGGGTGTGACCAGCATTTGGTCCTCCTTGAAATCGAGCAATAACATCGTAGTTTTTGGTAAGTACATCAACAATTTTTCCTTTTCCTTCATCACCCCATTGGAGTCCTAGTAGCAAATCTACAGCCATTTTGTTTCGTTAGTTTTTAGTATTTTTTTTAGTTCCATAGAAGTATAAAGAATGATTTTGAATATCAATATCAAAGACCTCTTCAATGGTTTTTTTTATGGATTGAATTCTTGGATCACAAAATTCTATAACTTCTCCAGTATCTGTAAGAATAACATGATCGTGTTGTTTGTCAAAATATGATTTTTCGTATTGTGCTTGGTTTAGTCCAAATTGATGCTTTCTTACAAGACCACATTCTAGTAATAGTTCGATGGTATTGTAAAGAGTTGCGCGAGAAACACGGTATTTTTTATTTTTCATTTTGATATACAATGATTCAATATCAAAATGCTCATCATTATTATAAATTTCTTGTAGGATAGCAAAGCGCTCAGGGGTTTTTCGCTGACTGTTTTCTTCAAGATAGTTTGTAAAAACATTTTTTACAATTTCCTGGTCGTTGTGTTTAGTTTTTGCGCTCATGATCGAAACCTCAAATTTAACTAATTTTTAGACTCTAGTAACCTTTTCAATGCCATTTATTTTTTTTAGTCGTTCTACTAGTTTGGAAACAAAACTTGTATTATTGACTTCTACCGCTATCTCTCCATTAAATGTACCGCTATGAGAGTCAAATTTAATGCTTTTTATATTCACATTCATGTTGGCTGAAATAAGCTTTGTAATATCATTTACGAGTCCTTTTTCATCAATTCCTGTAAGTTTAATTACCGCTCTAAATACTTGTTGGCTAGAATCAATCCATTTTGCCAATATAATTCTGTAGGCGTAATTAGATTGTAAACTTACAGCATTTGGGCAGTTTTTTTTATGAACTTTTATCCCTTCTCGAATGCTTAAAAATCCGAAAACTTTGTCTCCGGGAATTGGGTTACAACAAGACGCCACTTTGTAGTTGAGTTTTTCCTCTTCCTTGCCAAAAACAAGCATGTCATATTTAGAGGTAATCTCGTCATTATCAATAGTTTCTGCAGTTGTAGTTTTTTTACGTTGGATTTTATTTTTGATAAAACTCACCAAAACATTACTCCTTGATGCGGCAAATTTTTTCAACATGGGGTTGTCAATACTGCCAATTCCAACTCTGTAAAATAAATCTAGACTCGTTTGTAGTTTAAAAAAATTGACCAATTCATTAATGGAACGTTCATTTAGATTAATTTTAAGCTGTTTGAGTTTACGTCTTAAAATTTCCTTTCCATCTTCTGCAATAAGTTTTTTCTCCTCTTTTAGCGAAGATTTTATTTTGCTACGTGCACGTGCGGTGGTGGCATAATCTAGCCAGTTTGAATTTGGTTTTGCATTTTCAGAAGTAATAATACTAACTTGATCTCCGCTATGCAATGTATGACTCAATGGAACAAGCTTTCCATTAACTTTTGCGCCTCTGGTTTTTAGGCCAACTTCGGTATGAATACTAAAGGCAAAATCGAGTGGTGTGGCTTCTTTTGGTAAAGATTTTAAGTCACCATCTGGTGTAAAAACAAAAATTTCTTTTGCATAAAGATTTAACTTGAATTCTTCAACAAAATCAACAGCATTGGCACTCGGGTTGTCCATGACTTCTTGTAGTTTACCAATCCAACTTTCTAGGTTTTCATCATTACTGATGTCACCTTCTTTGTATTTGTAGTGTGCTGCATACCCTTTTTCAGCAATTTCATTCATTCTTTCGCTACGAATTTGAACTTCTACCCAGCGACCTTTTGGCCCCATAACTGTAATGTGTAACGCTTCGTATCCTGTAGATTTTGGCGATGATATCCAATCGCGCAGTCGAGTAGGGTTGGGCCTAAAAAAATCGGTAACAATAGAGTATATTTTCCAGGCCAGAAATTTTTCATTTTTTAGACCAGATTTGTAAATGATACGTACTGCAAATTTGTCATAAACTTCTTCAAAAGAAACCCCTTGTTTTTGCATTTTACGACGAATGGAAAATATAGATTTTGGTCGACCTTTAATCTCATATTTAATACGTTCTTTTTTTAATGCACCTTCTAGTATTGAGCTAATTTCTTTGATGTACAAATCTTGTTCTTCTTTGCTTTCTTTTATTTTAAGAAAAATAGATTCGTAAACATCTGGTTCTGTGTATTTTAGAGCCAAATCTTCAAGTTCTGATTTAATATTATATAGACCAATTTTATGTGCCAAAGGCGCATAAATATACAGTGTTTCTGAAGCGATTTTTATTTGTTTGTCCTCGCGAAGTGAATGGATGGTTTGCATGTTGTGCAAGCGATCGGCGATTTTAATAATAATCACACGTACATCATCATTAAGCGTGAGGAGCATTTTCCGAAAATTCTCGGCTTGTAGCGATATATCTTTGTCTTTCTTTAAGCTCGAAATTTTTGTCAATCCATTTACAATTCGTGCAATGGTTTCTCCAAAAAGCTGTTCAATATCACTGATGTTATAGTTCTCACAATCTTCTACAACATCATGAAGAAGTGCTGCAGCAATAGAGGTGGCATCCAATCCAATTTCTGAAGCGACTATTTTTGCAACTGAAATAGGATGAAAAATATAAGCTTCTCCTGATTTTCGGCGCTGATTTTTATGTGCATCAACGGCAACATCAAAGGCTTTTCGAATGACTTTTTTGTCTGCAGCTGAAAGGCTTCTATAGCTAATTCTAAGAAGTTCTTTATACTCCTTCGCTATTGCGGTATTTTCTTTTTTAATATCTTCTGCAGTCATACCCTAAAACTAAAACAAACATTTGTAACAACCAACCGTGTGTGCTACTTTTTAAGAATAATTCTTTAAACAATCTATGCTTATAATTATTGAAATCTACGTTGTCGCTTGGCTTCATACAATAGAATGCCAGCAGCAACAGAAACGTTCATAGAATCTACAGTGCCTAGCATTGGGATGTGTATGCATTGGGTGGCCAAAGTTCGCCACTTATCTGTTAGCCCATTAGATTCTGTGCCTACAACTATTGCACTAGAATTTTGAAAATTGATGTCTGTATAGGGCTTTGAATCTTGCAGAATAGCGCTATAAATCGAAATGTTTTTTTGTTTTATAAATGCAATGACTTCATCTGTTGAAGCAGTTGCAATTTGAGTAGAAAAAATACCACCAACACTCGAGCGAATAATATTTGGATTGTACATGTCTGTTAGAGGATCTGCAATAATTATCGCATCAATTTTTGCGGCATCAGCAGTTCGTAGCAATGCACCAATATTTCCTGGTTTTTCAGGCGATTCAGCGATGAGTATCAAAGGATTTGGAGATTTAATTTGTAATTGATTTAAAGATAAATCTTTACATTTTGCAACTGCAAAAATACCCTCTGTGCTTCCACGGTAAGCCACTTTTTCATAAATCTTTGTATCAATTCGAATACATTCGAAATTATAATCTTCAAACTGAAGAAGATCATTTTCTGAAAATAATTGAGGGTCAAAATAAATGGTTTCTATTGTATATCCACTTTTGATAGCTAGAAACACCTCACGTTTCCCCTCGATAATAAAAAGTCCTTGCGCTCTTCGTTGCTTTGATTTTTCTTTAAGCAACAACACATTTTTTATTCTTGGATTTTTTAGACTGGTAATTTCTTGTATCATATCACAAAAATAGGTTTATTTTTTCGTGCAAAAAAAAGCCCAAACCATTGGTTTGGGCTTTGAGATATTTTTTTTGTTTTATTGATTTTTATACTTGTTGGAATATCTTTTCCATAGTTTTGTTTGATGACTTTCCAAACTTATTTTTCTTCCATCAATAAAAGCGTTTATCAAGTGATTTGTACGCATATCCAAAGCATCGCCTTTGCTGATAAATAGCGTGGCACTTTTTCCAACTTCTAAGCTTCCATATTGTGCGTCAATTCCAAGAATTTTTGCAGCATTCAATGTAATGAGTTGAAGCGCTTGCTCCTTGTTAAGGCCATAAGCTACCGTTGTTCCTGCATAAAATGGTAAATTTCTAGAATTCATACGTTCCATATCGCCGCTTGCTTCAAGTGCTACAGTGACTCCAGCATCTACAAGTATTTTTGCTAGTTTGAAGGGCAAATCATAATCTTCATCAGATTTTTCTGGTCTTGTGTGGATGCGTCTAAGTAATACAGAAATATCATTTTCTTTTAGCAATGTAGTTTGTTTGTAGGCTTCATAGGCGCCAACTAAAACAACTTTTTGTATGTTTTGTGTTTTAGAAAATTCAACAGCATCAATAATTCCTTTTTCATCATCAACATGAATATACAACGTTTTATTGCCGTCAAATACTCCTTTCATTGCTTCAAAAGGCAAATTCAAACCGGGGTTTTCGTTGTCATTATGAACTCTTGCATTATTAAAATAGGAGGTAAGCTCTTGAATTTCACCATTATAATTTTTGTTGATTTTTAGTCCAGGATCTTCTCCGGCCCACCAACGACCTCTTGAGAAAGAGTTAGGCCAATTCATGTGAATACCATCGTCAACTTTCACAGCGGCATCTTCCCAATTCCAAGCATCCAATTGTACAACAGATGAAGTTCCAGAAATTCGACCTCCTCTTGGTGTAATTTGTGCCAAAAGCACTCCATTTGGGCGCATCGTTTCTACAACTTTCGACTCTGTATTGTATGCAATTAAACTTCTAATATGTGGATTCCATGTCCCTATTTCTGAATCATCATCAGAAGCACGAACAGCATCGATTTCTATAAGTCCCAATGTAGAATTCGGAATGATAAATCCTGGGTAAACATGTTGTCCACTGGCATTGATAATTTCTGCGTCAGAATTTATTTCTCCTTCATCATATGCGCCTACATATTGAAGAACCCCATCTTTAAAAATAACAAGACTGTTTTCTAGAATACTTCCATTTCCAGTATGTGCTGTTGCTCCAACAATTGCAACCGTATTTTGTTGCTGGGGTGCAGGGGTTTGTTGTGCACTTCCTAAAAAAGAAATGGCCAAAAGTGCAATGATATATGTTTTAATTCTTTTCATAATTTTTTATATTAATTGTGACTGTGATTATGTTCGTGATCGAGAGTATCACAATGCATGTCTTGTTTCTTTTTTACTTTAACGGCCTGTGTTTTCATGCCTTTATTTTTGGCTTGAAGCATCATTTGAATTAAAGTATTTCGTTCCTCAGTAATGTTTTTTCGATGCTCTTGGTCTTGAGTAATATCAAAATATGTAGCTCCTTCAACGAGAGTTTGCTCTGCTTTTGCATAAATTGATAGCGGATGATTATTCCACAGCACCAAATCGGCATCTTTTCCAACTTTAATACTGCCAACTTTGTCGTCAATATGCAAAAGTTTTGCTGGATTTAGAGTTACCATTTTCCATGCATCTTCTTCTGAAACACCACCATATTTTACTGCTTTTGCAGCCTCTTGGTTCAAACGGCGAGACATTTCGGCATCATCACTGTTGATGGCTGTAATTACTCCAACGTTATTCAAAATTGCTGCGTTGTAAGGAATGGCATCATTCACTTCGTATTTGTAGGCCCACCAATCGCTAAATGTTGAGGCACCCACACCGTGCGCTTTCATTTTATCTGCTATTTTATAACCCTCTAAAATATGTGTAAACGTATTGATATTGAAATTAAAACGTTCTGCAACTTTCATCAGCATATTGATTTCACTTTGCACATATGAATGACAGCTAATAAAACGCTCTTTATTTAAAATTTCAGCCAAAACCTCTAGCTCTAAATCAACTCTGTAGGCTTGTCCGCTTTTTTTCTTTAAATCATAGGCTCTAGCTCTAGAAAAGTAGTCCATATAGGTTTGTTCAACCCCCATTCGTGTTTGTGGAAAACGTTCATAACTTCCCCAATTGGATTGCTTTACATTTTCACCCAATGCAAATTTGATGAACTTTGGGGAGTTCTTGTAAATCAGGTTTTTAGCGGATTCTCCCCATTTGAGTTTAATAATCGCTGATCGCCCACCAATTGGATTGGCTGATCCATGTAAGATTTGAATGGTTGTAACACCGCCTGAAAGATTTCTGTAAATATTGACATCATCAGCATCTACAACATCTTCTATACTAACTTCAGCTGAAGAATTTTGTCCTGCTTCATTGATGCTTGCTGCCGCAATATGTGAGTGTTCATCAATAATTCCAGATGTGAGGTGCTTGCCTGTAGCATCTACAATTCTCGCGTTTTTATTTTTTAGATTTTGACCAATGGCTGCAATTTTTCCATCTTTAATTAATACATCTGTATTATTAAGGATTCCATCATTTTCATTGGTCCAAACTGTTGCATTTTGAAAAAGTACAGTTTCAGCTTCAGGGAGTTTATCAAAGCCATAGGGACCATTTGGATAACTAACAGATAAAACTGTTTTTGCTTTGTTTTCTTTTTTTTCTTTTTTAGTTGTTTTATCTTCTTTTTTCTTGGCCTTAATCAATGTTAGATTTTGCGTTGAGCCATCAGAAAAATTAAGCAATCCACTTAAATTAGAACTTGTTTCATTGACTTTAGCGCTAAAACGCATAAAATTTTGTTGTAGAGTGTCTTTGGAAGTAAACAAAAGATACACCCAGTCTTTATCTTGTTTTATGGAACAACTCAATTTTAGACTATCTACCTTAAGTGTTGCTTTTGGCGCTTCTTTTTTACCTGAAATATCAAGTTTATATTCACTTTTATCAAAGTTAAAGGTATATGATCCTCTAACGTCTTTACTATTCAAATCTCCAAAAACAGTTCTAGATCCTCTAATCCAATGCTCATAGATAGAAGTTGTAGTTTCAAATATATCTCCAGAAGTGATGATAAAATTAGCATAACTTCCATTTTGAAGATTTCCGATTTTGTTATTTCTTAATAATTGCGAGGGGACTGTTGTAAGCGCTTCTAATGCCATTGTTGGACTTAAACCATGATCGATAGCATTTTTGATATGGGTTTTAAATTCTTTTACAGATTTTAATCCATTGGTTGTAAATGCAAATTTAATATTATGTTCTTCAAAAACTTTTGGATTTGAAGGTCTTTGGTTCCATTCTTTCATGCTTTCCAATTCCAATTTGTTGGCAAGAAAGCTATTTTCAACATCATAAGGTTTTGGGAAATTTACTGGTAGAATAAAGGCAGCATTGGTATTTTTGATCGTATTGATACGCTCATATTCATCACCACCACCAAGAATGATGTATTGAATTCCAAATTGATCTCCCACGGCATCAGCTCTAAGCGCATTGGCTCTGCTTCCTGCGCCCATGATTTGTACCAAATCAGAATTGCTATTAAAAGCCTCAATAGAGCGGTCTGTTGTTTTTGCATTTCCTTTTTTATACCAGTCAGCATCGTGATACAATTGTCTTAGAAGTGCCATACCTCCCATGATAGAAGTCGGGTAAGATTGTCGTGTTTGGATACTTCTTGAAAACGAAAGATATTGTCCAGACCGTCCAGATATGATTCTTTTGGCATCAGTGCCATCTAAATCGAGTGCGATTAGCGCACCACTTCCTCGAACAATACCGTCTTCCATATGAGTATTTACGACGCCAAACCCTTGCTCGAGCATCGATTTGGCAGTTTTTTCATCAAATTTAAATACATCAATGGCATTTTGTTCGGGGCGGATATGATCATTCCAATAAAACCCTTCTCTTGATGGTCCATATTGTGGCGATCTTCCGCTTCCACTAACACGTTTTGGTTTGGCCACACCAAAAGTAGAATACATATCTACAAATGATGGGTAAACACTGTTGCCTTTGGCATCAATAACTTCAGAATTTTCAGGAATTTGAATATTTTTTCCGCTACGGACTACCATACCATCTTTTATCAAAAGCGTACCATTTTCGATCACTTTTGTTGGGGTGATATAGAGTTTTGCGTTAGTAATGGCGGTGTAGTTTGTAATTTCAGACTTTACACCATCATTTTTGGGAAAATAATCTTGTGCATAACTGCTAGAAATGCATAAAATCCCCAAGAGTAGGAGTTGAATTTTTTTCATAGTAATGATTTTTAGTTGTTAAATATAAGCATAAACTTTCTAAAGAAAATCATAAAATTTTGGAGTATATTTTTTCTAAAGCTGTGCTTCAAAATGTCCAACAATCAACCCAACAACATAGCTATAGCTCTCAATACCCTTATCTTGAGCATTGGCTTTTAAAAAATGGCTGTAAATGGATTTGAACAAAGGTTCCAAAGGATTGTTGTATTGTGCCCATTTGGCACTTCTTTTTTCGAAATCAATCAAAATACCAGTATTGATACGTTCTTTTAGTGATTTGTATGCTTCTCTATCTCTTTTGTATACTTCACTTAAGCAATAACGTAAAGCAAAGGAGTATCCGCTATATTTGAAATAATCGTCAGTATGATTAGCACACACCAAAAACCCTATAAAATTAGCTTCATTTTCTGCAGCATAGCCAATTTGATGGGCTTGCTCATGCGCCAATGTCATTGGCATTGAATTTTTTGGTTGATGACGATTAACTTGTGCTTCATTGGTAAATGGGTTTAAATATCCACTAAACCCCATATAGGCGAGTGGTGTACTCAGTATTGAATATTTTTGACTTGAATTATTATACTTAAAACTACTATTTTCATACCCCTTTAAAGATAATACAGCAAGTTTTTCAAATGTATATGAAGTACTTACAACAGCGCTACTGTCCTTTGTTAATTTCAGATGAAGTAAATTGGACTTTTCGATGATGTGTTCCGTAGTTTTCAAAAGTTGTTGGGTTGTGTATATGGGGTTAATCTCTTGTTTTTTGTGAAGCGGTAAACGGTAATAATTTAACCCCCAAAATAAATGAAAAACAAAATACAAAACAGAAACCACACACAGCAAGTTGAGAATTGATGGGATAGGTGTTTTTAAAAATTGTTTTAGGTTTTTGAATCCCCACCAAAGTCCAAAGCCAATCGCAGTAATATAAAGCAAATCGCCTACCGAAAATGGAATCCATCCATATAAAAAACGAAGTGTACTCGAAATTTTTGGATAAAGCCATGCACTGTAATTTTGCTCTACCCATGTTCTGTTTTTTGCTAAAATATTGATAATGAGTATTTGAGGTAAAATACTCAAGACAATACAAAGTCTTAAAGTTTTTGACATGAATCAAAAATAAAAAATAATATTTAGGTTTAGACTGTTATGTGTACCTTTGTCGCAGAAAAAATTATAGCTATGAGTGATGCAGTAAGACAACTTGAACCCGTAGAAATTTGGACTAATTTTGCCGATTTAAATGCTGTTCCTCGTCCCTCCAAAAAAGAGGAACGTGTGATTACTTTTATAAAAACTTTTGGCGCTTCTTTAGATTTGGAAACGTTTGAAGATGAGGTTGGTAATGTCATCATTAAAAAACCTGCAACACCAGGAATGGAAGATCGAAAAACGGTGGTATTGCAATCGCACTTGGATATGGTGCACCAAAAAAATGCAGATACCGACTTTGATTTTCTTACTCAAGGGATTCAAATGTACGTCGATGGCGATTGGGTAAAGGCCAAGGGGACTACACTTGGAGCCGATAATGGTTTGGGAGTGGCCTCAATAATGGCAGTTTTACAAAGTACAGATATACCACATCCAGCAATTGAAGCCCTTTTTACCATTGATGAAGAAACAGGAATGACTGGGGCTATGGGACTAAAAGGTGGACTACTAGAGGGTGATATTTTACTCAATTTAGATACCGAAGAAGACGATGAAATAGGGGTGGGCTGTGCCGGCGGAGTAGATGTTACTGCCACACGATCATATATTGAAGAACCAACCTCTCAATCATCGGTTCCATATGTTATTTCTGTAAAAGGACTTCAAGGTGGCCATTCTGGTATGGATATACATAAAGGGTTTGGCAATGCCAATAAAATTTTGAGCCGATTGTTGTACAACGGTTTTGAACGCTTTGGTCTTCGTATTTCAAACATAGATGGAGGAAGTTTACGTAATGCCATTCCTAGAGAAAGCACTGCCATTGTTGTGGTTGATGCTGTTCATAAAACAACTTTTGAGGACGCTACAACTACGTTAATCTCTGCTATTGAAAAAGAATTCCAAACGCTAGAACCCGATTTAAATATCTCTGTAAACCCCACAAATTTACCCAAAACAGTAATGGAATTGGGTGTACAACAACCCTTACTTAAAGCCTTGAATGTCGCACACAATGGAGTGTTTCGTATGAGTCCAGATATTGAAGGTTTGGTAGAAACCTCCAATAACGTAGCTCGGGTTTTGGTAGAAAAAGGCCAACTTAAAGTAGGTTGTCTTACACGATCTTCAGTAGAAAGCTCAAAGTGGGACTTGGCACAAGTCTTAGGTGCTACTTTTGAATTGGCAGGGTGTACGGTTGAATTTTCTGGAGATTACCCGGGTTGGACACCCAATATGAAGGCCTCAATTTTAAACGTACTCACAGATTTATATGTGCAATTAAACGATGCTGAACCTCATGTCGCTGCTTGCCATGCAGGGTTAGAGTGTGGTATATTAGGGACGCATTATCCCGATATGGAAATGATTAGTTTTGGACCTAACATCAAAGGCGCACACTCCCCAGACGAACGGGTACAGATTTCCTCCGTACAAAAATTTTGGGTATTTCTAAAAGCGATTTTAGCTGATATTCCAAAAAAATAATTAAAAAAAAACCACGCTATTTGCGTGGTTTCTTATGTATTGAAAGTTAAGCTTTAGTTTTCTTGTTCTTCATCAACCATTTCAATAATAAATATCAAATCGGAGTTTGGCGCAATAGGACCACGACCAGCTTCGCCATAGGCCAGATGAGAAGGAAGGTATAAAAAGGTTTTATCGCCTTTTTTCATATTGAATACCCCTTCTTTAAAACCAGGAATCATTTGTGCGTCGGCACTAATTTTCATGGGCATCAAATTATAAAAACCACGTTGTTCTTTCTTTTCATCATAAGTGCCACATTTTATGTCAATATCTTTAACGTTGGTACCAAACAATTTTCCATCGGTAAAGTAGCCTTGATAATAGAGTTTGACGGATTGTCCTTGTTTTGGTTTTTCACCTGTACCTTCTTTAATTGTATAGCTTAATAATCCTGAATCGCTTGTAGTTGCTTTGCTTTTATAGTCTTCCAAAACAGGGAGGATTTCGGCAGCCGCAGTTTCCATTTTTTCTTCTGCAATTTTCTTTTGACGCTCTGCTTCCTGCTTCGCTTCTTCAATTTTCTTTAATCGTTTCTCTTCAAGTAAAGGAAATTCTCTATTCCAAGTTTTGGCAGCATTAAAACGCTTTGCACCAAATCCTTGTCTAATAATATTTAACGATAAAATTCGTATATCTTCTAGAGGTTTATTGCTACCAGGCATTACTTGAACATTAGAAATGGAATCAACGACTTCTTGACCTTTTACAACTTGCCCAAAAATGCTATGCTTATTGTCTAACCATGGTGTTGGAACTTCTGTAATAAAAAACTGACTACCATTGGTTGCAGGGCCAGAGTTGGCCATAGACAAGACTCCAGGTTTATCATGCTTTAAAGTTTCGTCAAATTCATCACCAAATGTAAAGCCAGGCTTCCCCATTCCAGTCCCTGAAGGGTCTCCGCCTTGAATCATAAATTCATTAATGACTCTATGAAAAATAGTGCCGTTATAAAATGGTATTCCTTGTACAGAATCAGCAAGTTTTGGGTGAGTTCCTTCTGCAAGTCCAACAAAATTGGCTACTGTAAGTGGTGTTTTTTCATAAAATAACTCCACAATTATAGTGTCTTTTGTCGTTGCAAATTCGGCATACAATCCATTGCCAAGTTCTGGGTATTTGTTTTGACATGATAAGGTACTGAGCAAGAAAATAAGCCCAAGTACAGAAGTTAAAGATTTTGTAAGTTTCATGTTGTTGTTTTGTTTTAGTTTATTGATTTTGAAGTATTTTTTTAACAGTCACTTCATAAATAAGAGGTGTGTTCGATCCTATTTTATTGTTATCTCCATAATAGCCATAGGCCAGTTGTGATGGAAAAATAAATGTTATGGTTTCATTTTCTTTCATCAGTTTTAATCCTTCTCTAAGCCCAGCAAAAAGTTCTTCTTGTTCTACAAAATATGTTTTTTCTGTGGTTTCATTTGAAGAATAAATCCAATCTCCATCCAAATTTTTAACAGTATAAGTGTAAAACACTTGATCACCAAATTTTGGGGTGTATTCGCTTTTATTATTTTTTTGAACATATTGATACCAAAATCCATAATCGGAAACTGTAAAAGGTTTTTCAGCTTCACCAATAAGTTTTTTGATGGCGGTATATTCTTTTTCATTCAAAGCTTTGTTACGTTCTACAGAAGTATCAAAAAAACGACCAGAATTTTGCTGTATGGGTTTTCGTGCCTCAGAAGGTTTACATCCAAAGAAAACGAGAAGAATTAGAACTAGGCGATAAACATTCACTACGCTAAATTTGATTTTAGGGTTTGTACTAAATTTTCGAATTTTTCAACAGTTTTTTCAAGAGATAACATACTTTTTCCACCGGCGGCATTTTGGTGTCCACCACCATGAAAATGTTCTCGTGCCAATTGATTGACATCAAAATCTCCTTTGGAGCGCAAAGATATTTTAATGATATCGTCTTCTTTATTTTCAATAAAAATAGCTGCAAATTTGATGTCTTTAATGGATAATCCATAATTAACCAACCCTTCTGTATCTCCTTTTTGGTGTCCAAAAGAATCCAATTCCTGTTGCGAAAGTGTGATATAAGCAGTATTTAAATGCTCAATGACTTTTAAATTATTTAAGGCAACTCCCACAAGTTTGATGCGTTCAAAACGGTTTGCATCATAAACCTTGTTGTGTATTTCAGAATGGTTCACTCCAACTTCAATAAAATGCGCTACAACGCGGTGCGTAGTGCTTGTGGTTTTTGGAAATCGGAACGATGCGGTGTCTGTCATGATTCCCGTATAGAGTGCAGTTCCAATATCAGAATTCATCAACTCCAAATCGCCCATTTGCTCCATAAAATGATAAATCATCTCAGAAGTAGAGCACATGTTAACATCAGAATAGCTGTATGCAGCATAATCTTCAGGTTGCTGATGATGGTCAATCATGATTTTTAGAGTACTATTTTCTTCAAGAGCAACTTGCATGGGACCACTGCGGTGAAGTGCATTAAAATCTAAGGTGAATAATAGTTCTGAATGCTCCAATTTTTGTTGAGCAAGTTCAGTTTGAGAATCAAAATGAATAATTGCTGAAGTTCCAGGCATCCATTTCAAGAAATCGGGATAATCGTTGGGAACAACAACAGAAACATCATGTCCTTTTTGAATCAAATAATGGTATAGACCAAGTGAGGAACCTACCGCATCACCATCGGGGTTGACATGAGGTACAATCACCACATTTTTTGGTGTTTGTAACACTGATTTTACAGCTTCAAAAGTTAAACTTTTCATAAGAAACAAAGATACAACTTTTTATAAATAGGCGATTAAGGGATTTTTTGTTCAAAATGATTACTTTTGCACGAATTAAATTTTTACAATGGCAAACAATAAAACTTTTACAATGCTCAAGCCCGACTCTGTTGAGAAAGGTAATATTGGAGCAATTTTAGAAAAAATAACATCTTCTGGATTTCGTATTGTGGCAATGAAATTGACACAACTCACAACAGCTGATGCTGAAGCATTCTATGAAATCCACAAAGAGCGTCCATTTTTTGGCGATTTGGTGACCTATATGACACGAGGACCAATTGTGGCTGCAATTTTGGAAAAAGACAATGCAGTAGAGGACTTTAGAGCTCTCATTGGCGCCACCAATCCTGCAGAAGCAGCTGAAGGCACCATCCGAAATATGTTTGCAGATTCCATTAGTGAAAATGCTGTACATGGCAGTGATAGTGACGATAATGCTGCTATTGAAAGTGCATTTCACTTTTCTGGTCGCGAAATGTTTTAGATTTTTAAATCATTTAAAAAAAAGCCCTCTTTTGAGGGCTTTTTTTGTGCCCCATTTTCCCACTTATGACGTAAAAACGCCCGAATATTACGTCAAATGGCCGTTTGTTACATGACGCTTGACTGGTATTTTAGGATTCCCTAACTTGTACGCAAATTTTTAAAACACACCCAAATTTACTACATTATGAAAGCCTACCTATGCCGCTTTTTTAACCACTATGCCGCGCTTTTGGTCTTTGCACTATTGGTTACGAATTGTGAAAGAGATATACTTCCAAAAACTTCACATCAAGAAGATAATAATCTAAAGGTAAGAATTGTAAATTCCGATGAGGTTCCAGATTTATTCTCAAAAATAGAAAAAGATGCAAAATTTTATGCTGCCAAAGGTAGTAGTCAAAATCTTGATTTGAATTTAGACAAGATTGTTGAAGTTACCGATTCTACAAATCA
>CBFHNG010000010.1:0-40395 GCA_965657165.1 Flavobacteriaceae bacterium | reverse complement strand
TTGACAATGTTCTTCTTTTGGCAGATGGAGACAAAGTTACAGTAGGCGCCCCAGCTATAGACGGCGCTCAAGTAGGAGCAAAAGTCTTAAAGCACCTCAAAGGTGATAAAGTGATAGTCTTTAAAAAGAAAAGACGTAAAGGATACAGAGTAAAGAATGGTCATCGTCAAGCTTTAACTGAGGTCCAGATTGAAAACATTTTGGCTTCAGGAGCAAAGAAAGCTGCTCCAGCGAAGTCAACAACAAAACCAGCCGCAACAAAGGCTAAGACAGCTCCAAAGACAACTGCTCCAAAAGCGGAAGTACCAACAGAAGATCTTAGTAAAATGACAGTGGCACAATTAAAAGAATTAGCAAAAGCTAAAGGAATTACTGGAATTTCTGCTATGAAAAAAGCAGATTTAATTACAGCCCTTAGTTAAATCATAACATTTAAAATCGACATAAAATGGCACATAAAAAAGGAGTCGGAAGTTCGAAGAACGGTAGAGAATCAGAATCGAAACGCCTTGGGGTTAAGATTTTTGGTGGACAAGCTGCTGTTGCAGGAAACATCATTGTAAGACAAAGAGGTACTGCACACAACCCAGGTGAAAATGTTTATGCTGGTAAAGATCATACTCTTCACGCCAAAGTGGATGGTATTGTGAAGTTTGAAAAGAAAAAGAACAACAAATCTTATGTTTCAGTAGTTCCTTTTGAAGCTTAAATATAAATCTATTTACAAAAAAAAGGCCGCATAACTATGCGGCCTTTTTTGTTTATTTCACTAAATTTTATTTAAACAGTTGATTTATAAAACTGACACCTGCTTGAATGGCTTCATCATGATTTGCACCATCGTTTTTTCCGATTTGTGCTTTTCTGTCTTCTAAAAATTTAGTTTCATCCTCAGATAATGGACCAACTTGCTCATCTTTAGTACCATAAATATATGTAATTTTGGATAAATCATTTATACCTTTTAAGCGTTCGGTATAGCGATTAAATCCTAGACCAGCAGCTAAACGATTCATATTTCTTTCTTCAACATCAAGTTCATCAGTAACAAGCTTAATGGTATAATCGCCGTTATTATCATATACATATTCTGTCATTTTACCTTCGCTAAATGGTTTCCATGTATCTTCGTCAATATCCAATCGTCCGACCATAATAAGATAACCGTCGGCTACATCAATACCATAACTGGCTATGAGCTCTTGAGTCATAAATGCTCCAAATGAAATACCCAGCACAAATACTTTTTTGTTTTTCTCTTTAAAATAATTTACCACTTTTTTTAGGCGTTCTACCGATGATTTATCGTACTTTTTAGCGTCGTCAAATGTGATATCTGTTTTGGTAAATAAATGAGGTTCTTTGGTCTGTGCCTGATGTACATTAACAAAAAGAGCATCGTTCATTTTACTTTCTTGAATAATTTCTTTTAAAAAATCATCATCAAGTTCTGTTACTGGACCGCCTTGTGTATTTACGACAACAATATTGCTTTTTAAATTTCCATGAAAGGTGGCGTCATCCTTAATTTCAATGAAAGGATGTGCTACAACAGGTTCATCATCCTTTGAACAGGATAAAATAAAAGCTATTGAAATTATTGCAATAGCTGAAAGAAATAAATTTAGTTTTCTCATAGTAGTTTTGGGTTTTAATTATATCAGACATAAATGTATCTAAAATTGTGCCAATTTAGAAATTAAGCTAAAAAAAGGCCTTAGAATTTCTAAGGCCTTTTTATTAATTAGAATTTATTTTAATAACGATAGTATTCTGGCTTGAATGGTCCATGTTGCTGAACACCAATATAACTTGCTTGGTCTTTTCTTAGCTCTGTGAGTTCTACACCAATTTTTTCGAGATGCAGTTTTGCCACTTTTTCGTCCAAATGTTTTGGAAGCATATATACTTTATTTTCATAAGCCTCTTTGTTGTTCCACAATTCTATTTGTGCCAAAACTTGATTTGTAAATGAGTTACTCATTACAAAACTGGGGTGTCCAGTTGCACAACCAAGATTTACTAATCGGCCTTCAGCTAAAACAATAATATCATTACCATCAATGGTGTATTTATCAACTTGCGCTTTGATTTCACTTCTGGTATGGCCATAATTTTCATTGAGCCATGCCATATCTATTTCGTTGTCAAAGTGTCCTATGTTACATACAATAGTTTTGTCTTTCATTGCTTGAAAGTGGTGACTTTGAACGATATCTTTATTTCCCGTTGCTGTCACTACAATATCTGTAACAGGAAGAACAGTTTCAAGTTTTTTCACTTCAAATCCATCCATTGCAGCTTGAAGTGCGCATATTGGATCAATTTCAGTAATGGTTACAATGCTTCCTGCTCCTCTAAATGATGCTGCGGTTCCTTTTCCTACATCTCCATATCCACAAATAACAACACGTTTTCCAGCAAGCATAATGTCAGTTGCTCTACGTACAGCATCTACGGCACTTTCTTTGCACCCGTATTTGTTATCAAATTTACTTTTGGTTACAGAATCATTAACATTGATAGCTGGTATAGCTAAAGTCCCATTTTGCATACGTTCATACAGACGATGTACTCCTGTTGTTGTTTCTTCACTTAGTCCATTGATCCCAGCAGTAAGCTCTGGGTAATGATCAAAAACGAGATTAGTTAAATCGCCACCATCATCCAAAATCATGTTGAGTGGTTTTCGGTCTTCCCCAAAAAATAGAGTTTGCTCAATACACCAGTCAAATTCCTCCTCGTTCATACCTTTCCAGGCATAAACAGGGATGCCTGCTGCGGCAATGGCAGCAGCGGCTTGGTCTTGTGTGGAGAATATATTGCAAGAACTCCATGTTACTTCTGCACCAAGTGCAACAAGTGTTTCAATAAGCACAGCTGTTTGAATAGTCATATGAAGGCATCCGGCAATTCGTGCTCCTTTTAATGGCTTACTGTCTTTATATTCTTCTCTAAGGCTCATTAGGCCTGGCATTTCTGCTTCAGCCAATTCAATTTCTTTTCTTCCCCATTCAGCAAGAGACATATCTTTGACTTTAAAGGGAACATAAGGGATGGTTTTAACGCTCATTTGTCCAATTTTAATTATAAACTAGTTTGGAAAAAACCTCCAAAATAGTGTACTTTCGTTTCAAGTTTTAATTCTGCTGCAAAGATAGGTATTAACTTTTAAATCTTATATGCCAATTTATAAATCCATAGCTTTAAATTCACAAACTAATGTTAAAATATGGAACATTACAGAGTCATATATGGAATTGATGCAAAATGTTGAGCTAAAAAAAGAAAGTGTCAACAGAGTTTATGCAATGAAAAGTGAGCTTCATCAAAGAGGATTTTTGAGTGTTCGCATGCTCTTAAAAGCGTTTGGGTATTCAGATTTTGATCTTTTCTATGATGCTAACGGGAAACCTCATTTGAAAGATGGTAACTATATTTCCATTACACATTCATACACGTTTTCTGCAGTCGTAGTAAGCTCAAATCCTGTTGGGATTGATATTGAAAAACAAAGAGAGAAAATAGCTAAAATTGCATCAAAATTTATAGGATTTGAAACGTATTTTTTAAAAAAAAATAGTGAAGATTACATTCAAAAACTAACTTGGATTTGGTGTATAAAAGAATCGTTGTATAAACTTTATGCAACACCAGGAATGTCTTTTAAAAAACATTTCATAGTGATTCCTTTTGGAGAAGAAAAAAATTCTACAGTGGCTTGGATTTTAGACGAAAATAACCGCCAACGTTTTGATGGATTATTCATAGAATTTGAAGGATTTGGATGCGCTATAACAACGCCATTAATATGAACGAAATTATTGAATTTTTTACGACACCTTATGCCAATGCAACCCCATTAAATATTTGTTTAGAACTTCTTGCTGTAGTTTTAGGTATCATTAGTGTATGGTTTGCCAAAAAAGAACATATTTTGGTTTTTCCTACGGGGATAATAAGCACATTATTGTATGTGTATATTTGTTATCAATTTGCGCTCTACGGCGATGCTATTATAAATATCTATTATACGCTAATGAGTTTGTATGGCTGGTTGATATGGAGCAAATTAGTTGTTGGAAATGAAATTGAAATAACATATTCAAGCATAAAAGACATGGCTAAAGCATTAGCGATATTTAGCACTACTGCAGTTTTTGTTATCTTGGTTTATCTTTATTTTGATCGGTTTGATCAATTTACAGACTATTTTGACACCTTTACTACAGGAATTTTCTTTGCAGCAATGTGGCTCATGGCCAATAAAAAAATAGAACATTGGTTGTTTTGGATTGTAGGAAATATAATCTCCATACCTTTGTACTTTATAAAAGGACTTGGGTTTTCTGGAATCCAGTTTACAATATTTTTGATTTTAGCAATTTTAGGATATCAAGAATGGAAAAAGAACTTGAACAACAGCCAACCCACTGCATAAGAGTCGTTTTATTTGGACCAGAATCTACTGGAAAAACAACGCTTTCAACAGCATTGGCCAAACATTACAACACTGTTTTTGTTCCAGAATATGCGAGAGAATATTTACAGAGAAAGTGGGATCAGCAAAAAACCATTTGTTCCAAAGAGGATTTAATTCCCATTGCAAAAGGGCAAATAAAATTAGAAAACGAATTGGTACAAAAAGCCAATAAAGTACTTTTTTGCGATACTGATATATTGCAAACAAAAGTATATTCTAAGGTTTATTTTGATGGTTTTTGCGACTCAAAAATTGAATTTTATTCCAAAAAAAATCACTACGATTTATACTTTTTGTGTGAAATAGACGTTCCATGGGTGGAAGATGATTTACGAGATAAGCCAAACGAAAGAAAGTTTATGTTTGATCAATTTGAATTGGAATTAAAAAAACAAAAACTTCCATACATTAAACTAAATGGGGCACATAATTATCGTTTATCAACAGCAATAGCGTATATTGACAACCTAATTGAATCCAAGAATTGAAATTTACTAAGGAAGACATAAAGCAAATAGAGGACAAGGGGCTAGATCTAAAATCTATAGAAAATCAACTGTTGCATTTGACAGGTTCAAATTCTAATGTTAACTTATATGCCCCCGCAACCATAGGAGATGGTATTATAAAGTTTTCAGAAGAAGAATCTCAATATTTTGCAACTTTTTTTGATGCTCATAAAAAGGGAAAATCAATTGTAAAATTTGTCCCCGCATCCGGCGCTGCATCTCGAATGTTTAAAAGTCTTTATACTTTTTTGGATAATTATGATAGTAGTAAAGAATCAATTAATTCTTACGTCAATAGGACCAAAAGTGTAGATCTTTTTTTGTTTTTTGTTACTGTAGAAAAGTTGCCTTTTCATGATGAGGTTTTTGAAGCATTAAAAAAATATTCCCCAGAGTTTAAGTCGATGTCATTAGACAAAAGACGTTTGTTATTTGTAGAGTTTTTATTATCAAAAAAGCATTATGATTTTGGCGAATACCCAAAAGGGCTATTACCATTTCACAATTATAAAACCCACATTTCAACAGCTTTTGAAGAGCACCTTGTCGAGGCGAGTCAATATGCTGCTATTGATGGCAATGCAACACTCCATTTCACAATTTCAAAACAGCATCAAAATTTTTTTTTAGAACATTATAAATCCATAAAAGAAATAGTAGAAACCAAAACCAATTCATCTTTTGATATTTCGTATTCTTTTCAAGATTCAAAAACCGATACTATTGCCATTACATTAGACAATAAGCCTTTTAAGCTCGATGGTAAATTATTGTTTCGTCCATCGGGGCATGGAGCACTACTACATAATTTGAACGCCATTGATGCAGATTTGATTTTTATTAAAAATATTGATAATGTGATGATGCAACATGGCATGGACGAAATGGTGTATTACAAAACAATTTTGGGGGGCTATTTACTAAAACTTCAATCCAAAGCATTTGACTATGCACATCAACTCGATCAATCTGAAATTTCAGAAGAAGAAATTTATGAGATTGCAAATTTTCTTTCAGATCAAATGAATGTATATATTTCACCAGAGTTTGAAAAATATGCAAATCATTACAAAATAGAGTATTTAAAATCTAGGATTCATCGTCCAATACGAGTTTGTGGGATGGTAAAAAATGAAGGTGAACCTGGTGGTGGTCCTTTTTGGATAAAACACGAAAATGGAGAATTGAGTTTACAAATTGTAGAAATGAACCAAATTAACACTAAGTCTGAAAGTCAAAATAAGATTATAAAATCTGCTACACATTTTAACCCTGTTGATATTGTTTGTGGGGTTAGAAATTACAAAGGGGAAAAGTATGATTTAAATCAGTTTGTGGATGCCAAAACCCATTTTGTGGCCATAAAAAATAAGTATGGTAAAAAGCTCAAAACACTTGAGCGTCCTGGACTTTGGAATGGTGGTATGGCTCTGTGGAATACTGTTTTTGTTGAAGTCCCTCTTTCAACTTTTAACCCAGTAAAAAAGGTACATGACTTACTAAAAGCACCACATCAATTGGAAGTTTAAAAAAAATATAAATAACTACTATAAGTTTAATTTCTAATGTAACTTTGCACTGTTCTCAATAAAGGGGTGCCGCAAGGCTGAGATCATACCCATTGAACCTAGAACAGGTAATGCTGTTTAGGGAAATAATGAAACACAATGTTTCATTTTTTAGTTTAATTTTATTTAACAAAGAATAATGACCTCTTTTTATTCGATTAAAAAAATCGTATGAAAAAATATATTCTTTATTTGGTGCTTATTGTGACTGCAAATTCTTCGCTTTATGCCCAAAACAATCAATCTCAAGATTCTACCACAATGCAAAACTTGGATGAGGTGTTGGTTAAAGCAGTAAGAGTAAAACCCAACGCACCAATCACGCATTCGAATGTGTCAAAAAAAGACATTCAAAAACGTAATTTAGGTCAAGACATTCCGGTATTACTTAACTACCTCCCCTCAGTAGTATCGTCCTCTGATGCTGGAGCAGGAATTGGGTATACCTATTTGCGTGTTCGTGGTACAGATGCCACCCGTGTGAATGTTACCATTAATGGAATTCCGTATAATGATGCCGAAAGTCAAGGTACTTTTTGGGTTAATCTTGGAGATTTTGCATCTTCAGTGGAAAGTTTACAATTACAGCGCGGGGTTGGAACTTCTACCAATGGTTCAGGGGCTTTTGGTGCAAGTCTGAACATTCTAACGGATGCGATTTCAGAAAAATCGGGAGGAGAAATTGCTAATTCTTTTGGATCTTTTGGAACTCGAAAGCATAGTGTAAAATTTACTACTGGACTTATAAATAAGCACTTTGAATTTGCAGGGCGATTATCTAAAATTTATTCCGATGGATATGTCGATCGCGCCTTTACCGATTTAAAATCGTATTATTTGCAAGGAAATTATGTGGATGATAACACCTTAGTTAAAGTCATAACCTTTGGAGGTAAAGAAAAAACCTACCAATCTTGGTATGGATTGAGTAAAGAACAAATGGAGCAGGACCGCACTCAAAATCCATATACCTACGACAATGAAACCGACAACTACTGGCAAGACCACTACCAATTGCACTGGAATGAAACTTTAAATTCAAATTGGTCTACAAATCTTGGTTTAAACTACACTAGAGGAAAAGGCTATTTTGAGCAATTTAAAGATGATCGAGATGCTGTAGACTACAACAACCTTATCAATGATGGAAGTGATGTAATTGTACGTCGCTGGTTAGATAATCATTTTTATGTATTGAATGCCAATACAACCTACCAAAAAAATGGGTTAGAAATTATTTCGGGAATATCCTACAGCGATTATACCAATGATCATTATGGAGAATTGATTTGGGGGAGCGATTTAGTTTCAGGAACAAGTATTAGAGATCGCTATTATTTGAGCATTTCGGACAAATCTGATTTTAGTATTTTTTCTAAGGCCACCTTTAGAATGTCAAATACTGTACAAGCATTTTTAGATCTTCAAACTCGATTTGTTAATTACACCACCACAGGACTTACATCCGACAGAGCACCTATTGATGTAGATGAAGATTTTAATTTTTTTAATCCAAAATTTGGGTTAACCTACACTCTCAATGCTAACAATAGTATTTATGCTTCATATGCAAGGGCAAACAAAGAGCCTAATCGCAATGACTTTGAAAGCAATGCTACAGATGTAAAACATGAAAAATTAAATGATTTTGAATTGGGCTGGCGCCATCAATCTAAAGGATTTAGTCTTAATGCCAACCTGTATTATATGCAGTACGATAACCAGTTGGTACTTACTGGATCTCTAGATAATGTGGGTGAATATCTTCGAGAAAATGTGGATAGCAGCTACCGATTGGGGCTAGAGTTGGATGCGAGTATTGTACTCACAGAACAATTGATATTGAATTCTAATTTGGCCTTGAGCAAAAATAAAATCCAAGATTTAACAATTAATCGCGATGGAGGAATACAAAATTTTGGGGATACTACTATTGCATTTTCGCCAGATGTTATCACTACCAACGCTTTGGAATATGCTCCAAACAACAAATTCAGAGCCGCATTGATTGGAAAATATGTAGGAGAACAACACATGAGTAATACGGATACAGAAGCGTCTAAATTGGACAGTTATTTTGTGACAGATTTAAATTTTAGTTATACACTTCCTGTAAATAATGTGTTTAAATCCATTGTGTTTACGGGCATGGTCAACAACGTATTTGATTTGGAGTATGCAGATCGTGGGTACACCTATTTGGACACTTGGAGTGGTCCAACCGCTACAGAAATACAGGGGTATTACCCACAAGCTACCCGCAACTTTTTATTGGGAATGACCTTAACATTTTAGGGAAGAAATAACTTAATAATAAAACCCTGCACCAGTGGTGTGGGGTTTTTAATTTGAAATAAACAGCTCATTTCCAATACGTTCTACTCTGTATGGCTTTAAAGAGCAGCGTAAATTGGAATTTTGCAGGGGTTGACCTGTAAATAAACTGTATTTGTGTGTTTCGTCACAACCACAAATTCCTTCTATACCAGTGATGTTTAATATCGCACAATCACTAAAAGAATGGTTTGGGTCTGCAGCATCAAAGGCAACATAGCCTGTTCCCGTATTATTCACAATAATTCCGCCATTACCCTCATTGGGGACATACACTGGATTGCTGGGAAAATTCAACTGGTTGTATTGTGCTAAGTTGAGATTCAAGCCTACATTTACACCTACATTTAGTAGAAAATTACAATTTTCATCATAATTATCTCTTTCTGAGCAACTCCATAAAAAGAAACAAAGCACAATCCAGCATAAATAGTTGGGACTCAAATGTTTAAAAAAAGGAGCATATTTGTGTAGCATTTTTAAGCGTTTTTAATAATCACTAGACCAAAATACAACAAAAATTATCTTAAGCTAAATATTTTGTATATTTGTATAGTAATCTCGTGAAAACGGGATTTTTTCTATTTTAGTGTGTTACTAAAAAAGTAAGACCTCAAATTATTAAAACATAAAAATAAACGTATGAGTAACGTATCATATTATACCGCAGAAGGACTAAAAAAATTACGCAATGAGCTTCAACAGCTCAAAGATGTAGAGCGTGTAAAAGCGTCCAAAGCTATTGCTGAAGCACGCGACAAAGGCGATTTAAGTGAAAACGCCGAATACGATGCCGCTAAAGAAGCACAAGGTATGCTCGAAATGCGTATTTCAAAACTAGAAGACACCCTTGCAGGTGCTCGACTAATTGATGAATCTCAGCTCGACACTTCAAAAGCACTGGTGTTGTCCAATGTTAAAATAAAAAACCAAACCAATGGTATGGAACTTACCTATCTTTTGGTTGCAGATGGCGAGGCCAATTTGGCAGCAGGGAAAATATCTGTAAACTCCCCAATTGGAAAAGGATTGTTAGGAAAAAGTGTTGGTGACATTGCAGAAATTCAAGTTCCTAATGGTGTAATAAAATTTGAAATTTTAGAAATTACGCGATAAAATCTCTTGATGGCTTCAATATTTTCAAAAATAATTGTAGGAGAAATTCCTTGTTACAAAGTAGCAGAAACTAATGATTTTTTAGCTTTTTTGGATATCAATCCCAATGCCAAAGGGCATACGCTTTGTATTCCTAAAAAAGAAGTTGATAAGTTGTTTGATTTAGATGAATTTACCTATGATGGACTGATGAAGTTTTCAAGAACTGTAGCACTTGCCATTGAAAAAGCAATTCCTTGCAAACGTGTAGGGATGACTGTTGTAGGTCTTGAAGTTCCTCATGCCCACGTACATTTGATTCCATTAAATGCTATGGAAGACGCCCAATTCATTAAAAAAGAATCTCTTTCTTCTGAAGACTTTGAAGCAACTGCAAAAGCAATTGCTAGATTTCTGTGATTTTTTTTAAAGTAATCTGAATCGTAGTTCCTTTACCAATTTCTGAAGAAAGTACCTTAATTTTTCCGTTGTGATATTGCTCTACAATGCGTTTGGCTAGCGATAATCCTAATCCCCAACCTCTTTTTTTGGTAGTATAACCAGTTTCAAAAATGGTTTTGAATTGCTTTTTTGGAATCCCCGAACCACGATCTGAAATTTCAACAATAACGTCTTGATGAGTCGTACGTAATTCCAAGCCGATTTGCCCTTTGCCTTTCATGGCATCAATACCATTTTTTACTAAATTTTCAATGGTCCAATTATAAAGTTCTTCATTAAGTTGAACCAAAATAGGTGTTGCAGGTAATTTAATATCAAAATGAACCAATTGACTGCTTCGCGATTGTAAATATTGAATAGATGTTTGTGTTGCCGTTACAATATCAATTGTAGCAAGTTGAGGAATTGAACCAATTTTACTAAAGCGTTCTGTAATGGTTTCCAAACGCTGAATATCATTATTGATTTCATCAATATATGTTGAATTTACATTTTCATTTTTGAGCAATTCTGCCCAACCAATGAGTGAAGACAATGGTGTTCCAATTTGATGTGCGGTTTCTTTGGCCATTGCTGTCCAAAGCTTATTTTGTGTGGCAGATCTAGAGCTTCTGTAAAAGAAATAAATCAGTCCTGCGAACAGTAGTATAATCAACACCAATGCCATGGGGTAATATTTGAGTTTGTTCAACAAAATAGAATTACCATAATATAATGTAGATAATACTTCTCCATCATAAACAACCTCCAATGGCGGATTTTCTTTGGCAAATTTTTCACTCAATTTTTGTAAGTATTGCTGACTGTTTTTACCTTCCAAATCAATATTATTGGACTGAAAAAAACCTTTAGAATCAACAATAATCATTGGGGTCGTGGTATTGCTTTGAATGATTTTTAGAGGAAATTCGCTAATATTACCATTGATGTCTTGGGTTTTTGAAAGCTCAATTTGTGCTGCAGAAAAATTCTCCATTTTTACTCGCTCTTCTTCTTTAAATTTTTGAAAAAAGCGATAGGTATTCCACATTATCAGCGAAACAATAATGAAGGATACCAGAATTACAATCCAGTTGAGTATTGATCGATTTGAACTTAATTTCATTGGTTACGTTTTTCAACTTTAAATATAATGCAATTCTGTTGATAATATTGCTTTTAATTTTGATCAACTACTTTTTACTCACAACATATTTATTAATTTTGTCATAAATATATACCTATGACCTCATTTGAACCAAAAGATTGTACAATTCAGCAGCTGCAAGCCCTACTATCAAGTGCTGTTGCGCCGCGCCCTATTGCTTTTGCTAGTACAATTGATAGTGATGGAAATCCAAACTTATCCCCATTTAGTTTTTTCAATATTTTTAGTACCAATCCCCCAATCTTAATCTTTTCACCAGCACGTCGTGTTCGAGATAATACAACAAAACATACACATCACAATGTTCAAGAAGTTAAAGAGGTTGTCATCAATGTGGTGCATTACGAAATGATTCAGCAAATGTCTTTGAGCAGTACGGAGTATGCTGAAGATGTGAATGAGTTTAAAAAATCTGGGTTAACGATGTTAGCATCAGATTTGGTACGCCCATTTCGAGTTGCTGAATCGCCTATTCAAATGGAATGTAAAGTAAACGAAATCAAACCTTTGGGGACAGAAAATGGTGCTGGAAATTTGGTCATTTGCGAAGTTCTTAAGATTCACGTGTCCAAAACTGTTATGAATATTGATGGGACTATAAATCAAGAAAAATTAGATTTGGTTGCACGTGGCGGTGGAAGTTATTATATTCGAGCCAAAGATGGATTTTTGGAAATCCCAAAACCGTTAAAAACGCTTGGTATTGGTGTAGATACGCTCCCCAAAGAAGTCCAGCAAAGTACAATTTTAACAGGCAATGACTTGGGTATTTTGGGTAACGTTGAAGCACTACCAAATGCTAAAGAGCTGGAGGAATTTTGGAGTCATTCGAAACATCAGAATTTAAAAAATGAATTAAAAACAACTGAAAAAAAACATTTAAAAGCTAAAGAACTTTTACAACAAGGACAAGTTCACGATGCTTGGTGTGTGTTATTAAAGTAAAAAGATAAATTAAAACATGGAAATACAAGGAAAAATTAAATTAATTGGCGAGACACAAACAGTGGGGTCAAATGGGTTTAGAAAAAGAGAATTGGTAGTGACTACTGAAGAACAATACCCACAACATTTGTCTGTAGATTTTGTACAAGACAAAACAGAGCTGTTGAACAATTTTCAAGTTGGTCAGCAGGTAAAAGTTGGGATTAATTTACGTGGACGTGAGTGGATCAGCCCACAAGGTGAGACCAAACATTTTAATTCCATTCAAGGATGGCGAATCGACAGCTTACAACAAAATCAAGCGCCTGCAGCTGCACCACCCGTTCCTCCGATGGAAGCTTTTGAACCAGCGTCTGATCTCAAAGACAACGAGCCAGACGATTTACCATTTTAATGGTTTTTGAAAAATAATAATTAAACATTTAATGGGATCCTTAAACGAAAAAGACTTTCAGATTTCTTCTGAGACTTCAGCATTCAATAAAGTTCTAAAATCAAAATTAGAGCCAGAGAAGTATGCGTCTATTTTAGAGGGGGTGCACTATGAAACAGAATTGCTAAAACTTCAAGCAGAGCTTGTGGATTTGCAGCAATGGGTAGCCAAACATAAAAAACGTGTATGTATTGTATTTGAGGGGCGAGATGCTGCTGGAAAAGGCGGAGCAATTCGGCGTTTTACAGAGCATTTGAATCCACGTTCTATGCGTGTAGTTGCTCTAACAAAACCTACTGAAGTTGAACAAGGGCAATGGTATTTTAGACGCTACATCAAAGAATTACCAGAGCCAGGAGAATTGGTCTTTTTCGATCGCAGTTGGTACAACCGTGCTGTGGTAGAACCCGTAATGGGGTTTTGTACTGATGAACAGTACAAAAAATACATGGTTCAGGTTCCAGAGTTTGAACATATGCTCTATGAAGACGGTGTCATTATTATTAAATTTTGGTTTTCCATTTCAAAAGACGAACAACTGAGACGTTTCAATTCTCGGTTAGCCAATCCTTTAAAACAGTGGAAATTTAGTCCTGTGGACAAAGAAGGTCAAAAACGTTGGGATTTGTATACAGATTATAAAGAGCAAATGTTTAGTCAAACCCATACGTCATTTAGTCCATGGATAATTATAAAAACAAACAATAAAAAAGAAGCACGATTAGAAAGTATTCGTCATGTGCTTTCTAAGTTTGAATATGATCGTAAAGGAAGTTCAAAAACAACGATTCTACCCGATCCAAATGTGGTACAACGTTATCATAGATTGATTACAAGAATTGACTGACTATGAGTGAATTAACGCCAAAAAATTTAAAAAAATTGAACTCAAAACGAGGGCTAAAACTTTTTCTAAAAGAAAAAGACATGACCCCTGCAAAGGCGTTACGTATTTTAAATTATGAAGCTAAGCTCAAAAAATTACAAGAAGAACTCATCAAACTTCAGCAATGGGTTGAGGACGAGGGTGAAAAATTGGTAGTCATTTTTGAAGGTCGAGATGCCGCTGGAAAAGGCGGTGCTATAAGAAGAATTACTCAGCATTTGAATCCTCGAGAATTTAATGTGGTAGCTCTTCCAAAACCAACGCCTGAAGAACAAGGGCAATGGTATTTTCAACGGTATATTAAAAATTTGCCACGAAGTGGACAAATCACTTTTTTTGACCGCAGTTGGTACAATCGTGCTGTGGTAGAACCTGTTAATGGGTTTTGTACCGATGAAGAGTACAAAATTTTTATGAATCAAGTGAATAATTTTGAACAAATGCTTATTGAGTCTGGTGTTCGATTGGTAAAGTTTTATTTCTCGATTTCCAAAGACGAACAAGCACGACGTTTTAAGGATATTAAAGCTAGTCCGGTCAAAAAATGGAAGTTTAGTCCTGTTGATCAAACGGCGCTAGAGCGTTGGGATGATTATACCGATTACAAGAAAAAAATGTTTGAAAAAACAGACACCAAAATTGCCCCTTGGATTGTTATAAAGGCCAATAAAAAAATGCGAGCAAGGGTTGAGGTCGTTCAAAAACTTTTGGAGCTTGTGCCTTATAATTAAGATATTTCATCATAACGAAAACAACTGATTTCATGATCGTTAACCATACCTGTGGCTTGCATATGCGCATAGACCACAGTACTACCAACAAATTTGAATCCACGTGTTTTTAAATCCTTACTAATAGCATCACTCAAAGGGGTGTTGGCGGGAAGTTTTTTATAATCTATAGTGCGATTTTTTAAAGGTTTTCCATCTACAAAAGCCCAAATGTAATTGCTAAAACTTCCGAATTTTTCTTGGATTTTTATAAAGGTTTGAGCATTACTAATGGCGGCTTTTATTTTGAGTTTATTTCTTATAATCCCTTTGTTTTGAATAAGTTCTTGAAATTTTGTTTCATTATAACTCGCCACTTTTTTGTAATCAAAATGATCAAAAGCTATTCTAAAATTTTCACGTTTTTTAAGTACAGTAATCCAACTCAGCCCTGCCTGAAAGGTTTCAAGAATTAGAAATTCAAATAGTTTCTGATCATCATAAAGCGGAACACCCCACTCGGTATCATGATAATTTTCATAGAGGGTATTGCCCTCGCACCAGCCACAGCGTTGTTTTTTTGTCATGATGATGTTTCAACAAAAATTATTCCTTTTTTAAACGATCAATAAAAGCATCAATAGAAATAGCATGATCAACAGAAAAATCTCCAATTTTGGTACGCCTCAATGCAGATAAATGTGCGCCAGAATTTAGTGCTTTTCCAAAATCGTGTGCCAAAGATCGGATATATGTCCCTTTGCTGCATTGAATTTCAAAATCTACTTCTAACCCATTTATGGCAGTAATATTGAAAAAATCTATAACGATTTTACGTGCCGAAATTTCCACTTCTTTTCCTTCTCTTGCAAATTCGTAAAGCCGTTTTCCATCTTTTTTTAGTGCCGAAAAAACAGGAGGATATTGTTCTATAGTACCTGTAAATTTTGCAGTAGTTTGATGGATTAAATCTTCTGTAATGTGTGTTGTGGGGTATGTGGCATTGACCTCAGTTTCTAAGTCATAAGAGGGTGTTGTGCTGCCTAAAACAAATGTTCCAGTGTACGTTTTTACTTGAGCTTGGAACTGTTCAATTTGCTTTGTTTTTTTTCCTGTACAAATGATTAAAAGTCCTGTAGCCAAAGGGTCTAGAGTGCCGGCATGTCCGACTTTAATTTTTTTAATTTGAAATGTTTTTCGAATATGCCAACGCAGTTTATTGACCACCTGAAAAGAGGTCCATTCTAGGGGTTTATCAATCAACAATAGCTGACCATTTTTATAGTCTTCAACAGTTTTCATGACTTAAAAATAGGTTGATGAAATGGCAATAATTCCAACCACAGCACAGTAATATGCAAAATATTTTAATTGGCTATTTTTTACCAAACGAATCATCCATGTACACGCCAATAAGCCCGACACAAATGCAGCAATAAATCCAATACCTAGCGATGTAATTTGTGCATTTTCGTAACTCAATTCGCCACTAAAAATATCTTTAAAAATTTTTCCAAATATTAAAGGGATAACCATCAAAAATGAAAATCTGGCTGCTTTGGTTTTGTCAATGCCAAGCAGTACTGCTGTAGAAATGGTGGCTCCAGATCTTGAAATTCCAGGGAGTATGGCTACAGCTTGTGCTACACCAACTGTAAAAGCATTTTTAAAACTTACATTTTTTGAAGTGTTTTGTGCGCGATCGGCCAATAATAGCAAAAGTCCTGTTATGATAAGCATTGCACCAACCAAAACGATATTATTTGAAAATAAGGATTCCAATTCCGTTTCAAAAAAAACACCAATTAAGGCCGCAGGAAGCATTGAAATTATAATTTTAAAAATGAATTGAGTATTAGAATTCCATTCAAATTTCAGAAGCTCTTTTATGATTTCAATAATATCTTTTCTAAACACAACAATGGTACTTAAGGCGGTTGCAAAATGTAGAACTACTGTAAAAATCATACTTTCTTTTGGGAGAGAGTTATCGCCAAGTATCGATTTTCCAAGTTCCAAATGTCCGCTAGATGAAACAGGAAGAAATTCTGTAAGCCCCTGAATAATACCTAGAATAAGACTGTCTAAATAATCCACTTATGATTTAGGTTTTAGAAGAATTGCATAGATCTGAATACCAAAACCAATAAGGATGAGTGTTGGAGCAACACGTATTCTTTGTACACTAAAAACAGCATCACTAAAAACATTGGGGTCATCAGAACCACCACCTGCCATTAGAATAAACCCTAGAGCAATAAAAGCCAAACCGATAAACATCCAAATGTAGTTTTTCTTTGAAAAAACAAAGTTTTGTTTTGCGGCTTCTTTTCGTTTTTTTTCTCCCATAACTTTTTTGTTTTATTGTAGATGTATAAGTGGTTTAATAGTAAAGTTGATCTGTTTTTAGATTTAAAAAACGTTGTGTTGCCAAGTGTGTACTGATCCATGTGATGACTATTCCAATTCCTAAAATACACAAAAACAAAATCCCTAATTCTATAGGATAATCAATGAGTTTTAGTTCTGGAAAAGAAGTGTTTAGATAGTAAATAAGTAAACAATTGGCACCAATGCCTACTAATGCGCCCAAAACACCTAATCGGATATTATGATGCACAAATGGCCTTCTTATAAATTGTTTTGTAGCTCCAACCATTTGCATGGTTTTTATTGAAAAACGTTTGGAATATACGGCTAAACGGATAGAACTGTTAATGAGCAACATTGCAATAATGGCGAATATCCCACTAATGACCAAAATCCAAAACCCTAGACGTTTTACATTACTATTCATTAGTGAAACAAGGTCTTTATCATATTTCACATCTTCCACAAAATTTTTCTGTAGTGCTTTTTCGGAGATACTGTCTAATCTTTTTGCAGTAACATATGGGGCGAGCAAATTGACTTCAAGGGAGTTTTTTAATGGGTTGTAGCCCACATCATCCAAAAAGTCTTTACCATACTCAGCGGTCATAAATGTTGCGGCTTCATCTTTGGAAATAAATCGGGTTTGTTTGACATAACTGGCTACACTCAAGCTTTTCTTCAATTGATTAATTTCAATGGGTTTTGTTTCATCTTCCAAATAAATGGTAAGGACGACCTTTTCTTTAAATTCATCAGAAATGTGCTTAGCATTGATTACTAAAATCCCTAAAATTCCGAGTAAAAAAAGCACCAAACTAATGCTGATGACTACTGAAAAGTAGGAGGATATTAATCGTCTTTTTTGATGTTTTTCAAATGTTGAACCCATAGCTTTAGTCTTGGTTTGGTAAAAATATAAAACTTCCTCAAATAAAATGTAAATTTGCAAGCAATAAAGTAGGAATCATGACATACAATTTCAGGGAAATTGAGGCCAAATGGCAAAACTATTGGGAGCAAAACCACACATTTAAAGCAGAATTAAGTTCTGAAAAACCAAAATATTATGTGCTAGATATGTTTCCATATCCTAGTGGTGCGGGCTTGCACGTTGGGCATCCCTTAGGATATATTGCGTCAGATATTTATGCGCGCTACAAGCGTCACAAGGGGTTCAATGTTTTGCATCCACAAGGGTATGATAGTTTTGGACTACCTGCCGAACAATATGCGATTCAAACGGGGCAGCATCCTGCGGTTACTACAGAAGAAAATATCAATACATATAGGCGTCAGCTCGATCAAATAGGATTTTCTTTTGATTGGAGTCGGGAAGTTCGAACCTCTTCTCCAGAGTATTACAAATGGACACAATGGATTTTTATTCAATTATTTGAATCTTGGTACGATCGTTCAGCACACAAAGCAAGACCAGTTTCAGAGTTGATAACTCTATTTTCAAAAAAAGGAAACAAGTCCGTAGATGCTGTTTGCGATGATGACACACCAACTTTTTCTGCTACACAATGGACTACTTTTTCAGAAAAAGAACAACAAAATATTCTTTTAAAATATAGATTAACCTATTTGGCAGAAACAGAAGTCAATTGGTGTCCAGAGCTAGGTACAGTTTTGGCCAATGATGAAATTGTCAATGGGGTTTCAGAGCGTGGAGGTTTTCCTGTGGTTAGAAAAAAAATGACCCAGTGGAGTATGCGTATTTCTGCTTATGCCGATCGTTTATTGGCAGGTCTTGATACAATAGATTGGACCGATGCGCTTAAAGAAAGTCAGCGCAATTGGATTGGAAAATCTGTAGGCGCATCCGTACGCTTTAATGTTGTAGGTTTTGATGCAAAAATTGAAGTTTTTACCACGAGACCCGATACAATTTTTGGAGTTTCATTTATGACATTGGCTCCAGAACATGAACTTGTAAATACCATTACAACAGATGCGCAACGGCCAGCAGTTGAAGACTATATTTTAGCCACTTCAAAACGAAGTGAGCGTGAGCGAATGGCGGATGTAAAAACCATTTCTGGTGTTTTTACTGGAGCTTATGCCGAGCATCCATTTACAAAAGAACCCATCCCTATTTGGATTGGAGATTATGTCCTTGCAGGTTACGGAACAGGTGCTGTAATGGCTGTACCTTGTGGTGATCAAAGGGATTATGATTTTGCAAAACATTTTGATATTTCTATTCCAAATATTTTTTACGATACTGATATTTCAAAAGAAGCATTTACTGATAAATCAAATACCAAAATTGCAAACAGTCAATTTTTGGACGGATTAGATTTTAAGGCAGCAACAAAATTAGCAATTGAAGCGCTAGAAAAAATCAATCATGGAGAAGGTAAAATCAACTATCGTTTACGTGATGCGGTTTTTTCTAGACAGCGCTATTGGGGAGAGCCTTTTCCAGTGTATTATGTAGAAGGGATGCCGCAAATGATAGATCAAAAATATTTGCCAATTTCACTTCCAGAGGTCGAAAAATATTTACCAACGGAAGAAGGAGAGCCTCCTTTGGGGCGTGCTGAGGTTTGGGCTTGGGATACTCAAAAAAATACAATCGTCCATAATTCTGAAATAGACCATAAAGCAGTATTTCCATTAGAGCTCAATACCATGCCAGGTTGGGCAGGGAGCTCCTGGTATTTTAACCGTTATATGGATCCTCACAATACGGATGAATTTGCAAGTCAAGAGGCACTTAATTATTGGCAAGAAGTAGATTTGTACATTGGTGGGAGCGAGCACGCAACGGGACATTTATTGTATGCACGTTTTTGGCAAAAATTTCTATTTGATAGAGGCTATTTACCTAAGGATGAATTTGCAAAAAAATTGATCAATCAAGGGATGATTTTAGGAACTAGTGCTTTTGTTGCTCGAGTTGAAGGCAGCAATACTTTTGTTTCCAATGATCAAATTAATGATAAAAACGTACAATACATTCATGCTGATGTCAGTTTTGTAAATGCTTCTGACGAATTGGACATTGAGGCGTTCAAATCGTGGCGAAAAGAATTTTCTGATGCAGAATTTATGTTATCTGACGATGGGAGTTTTAAGGTCAAACGCGAGGTTGAGAAAATGTCAAAATCGAAATATAATGTGGTCAATCCAGATGAAATTTGTGAAACCTATGGAGCAGACGCCTTACGGTTATATGAGATGTTTTTGGGGCCATTGGAGCAATATAAGCCTTGGAATACCGCAGGGATTACTGGAGTATCAAGTTTTCTAAAAAAATTATGGAAATTGTATATGGGAGATTCTGGTTTAAAAGTAAATGATGCTCAGCCAACTAAGGACAACCTAAAAACACTCCATAAAACCATAAAAAAAGTAACTGAAGACATTGAGCAATTTTCGTTTAATACATCGGTTTCTAATTTTATGATTGCCGTTAACGAATTGAGTGTTCAGAAGTGTACAAATCGTGAGGTTTTGGAATCTCTTTTAATTTTGATTTCGCCATACGCACCACATATTGCCGAAGAACTCTGGTCAAAACTTGGTCATCAGTCCTCCATTTCAATAGCTGAATTTCCAATTTTCGAGCCTAAGCATTTAGTAGAAAGTTCTAAAAACTATCCTATTTCTTTTAATGGTAAAATGCGTTTTACATTGGAATTACCTTTAGATTTAAGCAAAGAAGAAATTGAGAAAACAGTGATGGCACACGAAAAAACCATAGCACAATTAGATGGGCGTGTTCCAAAAAAAGTGATTGTTGTTCCCGGTAAAATTGTAAACATTGTTGGGTAATATAGATTTTATAGAAGGCATTGGGTTGTTGGCTGCAGCGCTAACCACCTATTCGTTTTTCCCCCAAGTGTATAAAACCTGGAAAACGAAAGATGTTTCAGCATTTTCAATGACAACATTCACATTATTTTTTATTGGTATTGTATGTTGGTTGATTTATGGAATCTACAAAGAAAGCTTATCAATGATTTTGGCCAACACTATTACAATGGTTTTGGCATTTATTATTTTGGTATTCATTTTTAAATACAGAAAACCTTAACGGTCAAAATTTCACTTTTTGAAGAATTGGTGTTATTTTTGATGTACAAAATCTAAAAAACAAATCTTATGGGAACCTATTATTTATTACTTGGAATAATTGCGCTAGTCAGTTGGATGGTAAGCTCTACCCTGAAGCGTAAATTTGTAAAATATTCAAAAACACACTTACGTAATGGCATGTCGGGTGCAGAAATTGCAGAAAAAATGCTTGCCGATCATGGTATAAACAATGTTCGTGTGGTTTCTGTAAAAGGGCGTTTGACCGATCATTATAATCCAAAAGATCGCACGGTAAACCTGAGTGAAGCCGTTTATCACGAACGTAATGCAGCAGCAGCAGCGGTGGCTGCTCACGAATGTGGGCATGCGGTGCAGCATGCACAAGCCTACAGTTGGTTACAAACACGTTCAACGCTTGTGCCAATTGTTAATGTCTCTTCAAGTCTATCGATGTGGATTATTCTAGCAGGCTTAATGCTAGGTTTTGGTGCGGGTCTTGGTCTTGGATTTTGGGTGGCTGTACTTGGTTTTGGATTAATGGCCGTTGCAACTGTTTTTAGTTTTGTGACGCTTCCAGTTGAGTACGATGCAAGTAATAGAGCATTAGCGTGGCTAAAGAATAAGAATATTGTATCTCGCGAGGAATATAAAGACGCAGAAGATGCACTAAAATGGGCGGCAAGAACATATTTAGTGGCTGCACTAGGCGCTTTAGCAACATTGATGTATTGGGCACTTCAAATTTTTGGCAGAGACTAGATTTTAATCTGTCGATCCAACTGTTGATTTAATGAAATAAACGTTTCTGTTCTGGAAACACCAGAAATATCCTGAATACTTTTATTAAGGACATTCATCAAATGTTCGTTGTCTTTACAAAGGATTTTGATGAGAATGCTCCAATCCCCTGTAGTATAGTGGCATTCCAAAACTTCTGGAATACGCTTAAGTTGACGTACAGCATCGGCATTGTTTTTGGCTTTTTCGAGATAAACACCCACAAAAGCCATGGTTTTATATCCTAAAACTTTTGGGTTAATCACAAATTTTGATCCTGCAATCAAGCCAGAATTTTCTAGTTTTCTTAATCTTTGATGAATAGCAGCCCCAGAAATCCCAACACTTCGTGCAATTTCTAAAATAGGGGTTCGCGCATCTTTCATTAAGGCTCTTAAAATGGTTTTATCTATACCATCAATTGAAAATTCGGACATATTTTATCATTTTTTGAGTAGAATGACACAAAAATATTAAATTATTTTATAATTTATAACAAAATCAGGCATTTAATATATTATATCCTAAGTATTTTACTTGTTTTTCTTTGAAAATGATATCAAAATCTTCTAATTCTTTTAAAATTGGTTTGTATATCTCTTTTTCAATAGGAATTTGAACCCCTTTTAGGTTAAATTCATTGTTTAGTACCTTTAAAGCTCCAATTGCGACGGGTAATCCAACCGTTTTGGCCATTGCGGTATAGGTTTGATTGTCACCTTTACATACCATTGTGGCATCAATTTGGTGTTTTTTACCATTTAATTCGTAGCCAAATTTATGATACATTACAATCATGTCTTTGTCTTCTTGTTTGAGGGTCCAACTGTCCATCAATATTTTTTGTAAAATTTGAGCTGGTGTGGCATTTTTGAGTTCAACTTTTTTGTTGGGATTAAATAGATCCAGTTCTTCTAATTTTTCCCAAATGATATCATCTTGATCAATTTTAAGTTGATGTCTTAATTTGAGTTCAACAGAATCTGAGTGACTATAAGGTAAAAATGAATTTACAAAATCTCTATAGCTCATATGTTCGCTGTCCTCAATGGTATAACTATCGTCTGTCATACCGAGCATGATAAAAATTTGCCATGCTTTACCAAATCCAACTCGTCTGATGGTCCCACGATACAAGGTTTGAATAGCATCCAAACCATAAATACTTTGGTATTTTAGGGAATCTCTATTGGCATAGGCCTCAAAACGACCATAGCCATCGACTTCCAAAAATTCTGTTCTACGGAATAAGCGGTGGTAGGGGATGTATTTAAATTTTCCTTCTTGCAAAAACTTAGCAGCGCCACCTTGCCCTGCCGTTACCACGTTTCTAGGGTTCCATGTAAATTTGTAGTTCCACAAATTATTGTCGCTTTCTGGTGCCACAAGTCCGCCGGTAAACGATTCAAAAAGCAACATTTCGCCGCCATTGGCTTTGATACGGTCAATGACTGCCATGGCACTCATATGATCGATACCAGGATCGACGCCCATTTCGTTTAAAAATAACAACCCTTTGGCTTCAACCTCTTTGTGTAGGGCTTGCATCTCATCGCTTACATAAGAAGCAGTCACCATATTTTTTCCGAATTTCAAACAATCTTTGGCCACCTCGATATGAAAACGTGCGGGCAACATTGAAACCACGATATCCGCGTTTTTAATTTGTTTGTGGCGTTGTTCTTCATTAAAAACATCAAAAGCAATGGCTTGGCCGTTGGGATGCTGATTAATGAGTTTTTCAGCAAAGGCACTATTTTTATCCGCTAAAATGATACGGAGTTGTTCTGCCTCTGACTTTTGCAGTAGGTATTGTACGAGATAGGCTGTGGATTTACCAGCGCCAATAATGAGGATGGTTCGCATATTGTGATTGCAATGATTACTTTTGTGTCTAAAGTTAAATATTTAAAATGAGTATGGAAAAGAAAATTTTTTTAGCGGCCTCAATTTTGGGTTTGATTGCTGTGGTTTTGGGGGCTTTTGCGGCCCATGGACTTCGTGATGCGCTGAACACCACGAGTTTAGAAAGTTTTCAAACGGGGGTACGTTACCAAATGTACCATGCCTTTTTTCTTTTTGTGGTTGGACTAATGCCACAACTACACCCCCAACAAAAAAAGCGTTTGTTATGGCTTACTCTTTTGGGTGTTCTTTTGTTTTCGGGTTCTATTTATCTATTGGCCACCAATACCTTAACGCCCATTGATTTTTCGTTTTTTGGACCTGTTACTCCCATAGGAGGTTTATTGCTGATTTGTGCTTGGGGAGTGCTTGTGTTTTATCTTTTAAAGACCTCTTTTAGTTGATAAAAAAAGCGTTCAATCAGTCTTAAATCTTCAGTGATGATTTCTGCAATTCCTTGCATTTCTTGTCTGAATTCGATTTCTTTTTTGTGAGACGTTATGAGTTTTTTGGGGAGTTCCACATCAATGACATATAGCCCCTCATTGTTGGGGATAAGCGAAATATTTTTGATATGCCCTTGTAATACACCAAATTCTGCGTCTGGATAATTTAAAAGTTTGATATTTACACGTTGCCCTGTTTTTATTTTACCAGAATTTTGAACCGGTGTTTTTAGTTTGGCAACAAACGATGAACTTTCTTTTGGGATAATGGTAAAGACCAAATCTCCTTGGTTGACTGTTTGATTGGTGTTCCAAACATTTAAAAAAGAGACTTTACCCTCAATATTTGATTGCAACACATAGCGGTATTCCCAATCTTTAATGGCTTTTTTAAGCTGATTAAAGGATTGAATGACCGTTTTTAGTAAAGTCATTTCTTCTTTAACACGATTGATTTCAGTTCCTTTTGAGGTTTTTTGTGCATTGCTTATGGCTTCTCGTAATTGTGAAATAGAGGATTCAAAATTTTGATAATTACGTCTAGCTTGTGCATATTCTAATTGTTTATTTTCAAAATCTTGTGCTGAAATCACTCCTTTTTCAAACAACAATTCATTTCGTTGCACCTCTTTTTCTTTAAAGACCAGTTCTGTATTGTTGATGTCTTTTTGCGCTTTTAGATTTTTTAGACGTCTATTAAGTTCAGAAATTGAATATTGATTGGCTAAGGCTTCATTGGAGTAGGGTTGCAATTCTTTGTTCAGTTGATACTGAACATAACTATTTTCAAATAAGGCGTATTGCGCTTCGATTTCGCCAAGAAAAAGAATAGGGATACTGTCCATTGGAAATTTAAAGCCCGAGTTACTGACGCTAATGGTATCAATTATAGATTTTAATTGAAATACATCTTGATAATTGGCTGTATTTTCAATTATGGCCAAAGGTTGTTTTGCGGTTACATATTGGTGGTCTTTCACCAAAATAGCATCTAGTGTTCCTGTTGTTTTGGCAAACTCTTTTTGGGGTGGAATTTGGGTAGTGATGGTGGCTTCTGATGCAATAACATCGGGGTATTTTATTAACCATGAAAGAAACAATATAACACCAATAAAAGTAAATAACATAGTGTTCCCCCACCTAAAAATAATTCTAGGTGGTTTTGAGAGTACATCTTTTACCTCTTCACTATATAAATTTAATTCTTCTTTTTCTTCCATGTTAGTTGCCTAATTCCAATTGATTTTTAACCAATTCGTAATATTTACCTTTTATATTTGTTAGTTTTTTATGATTTCCTTGTTCTACAATTTCTCCATTTTCAAGTACAATAATGTTATCAGCATTTTTTACGGTACTAAGACGATGAGCAACAATAACAGATGTCCTATTTTTTATAAATTCATTCAATTTCTCCATAATGACTTTTTCATTATTAGCGTCCAAAGCGCTGGTGGCTTCATCAAAAAATAAAAAATCAGGATTTTTATATACTGCTCTTGCAATCATGATTCGTTGTTCCTGACCTCCACTAAGTCGAATTCCAGAAGTACCAAGCTCTGTATTAAATTTATTTGGCAACCTCTCAATGAACTCTTGAATATTTGAAATGTAAGCTGCCGTTCTTAGTCGTTCCCTATCTATAATCTCATTTTGTTCTGATTCAGAAATATTTCCCGCTATAGTATCATTGAAAATAAAAGTGTCTTGTAAAACAGCTCCGCAGTTTAACCTCCAAAAATCATTATGAATATTACTTAGGTCATCATTACCAATAAAAATGGCTCCTTTAGTTGGGGGATAAAATTTTAAAAGCAATTTTATTAAGGTAGTTTTACCACTCCCACTGGCTCCAACAATAGCAGTTGTTTTTCCTTCAGGGAATATGCAATTTATATTATTTAGAACTAAAGGCGATGATTTCCCTCCATACCTAAAAGATAAATCTTTAATGATAATATCTTTGCTAATTGGTAAGTCTTTCACCTTTTTATCTTTTAATTCATCCTCATCTTCCTTTACATGCACTTGCATTAGCCGTTCCAAGCTAATTTTAGCATCTTGCCAAACTTGAATAAAACCAATGAAACTACTTAACGGTGTATTAAGTTGCCCAACAATATATTGGATAGACAACATCATACCTAAGGTAATATCTCCGCTTACAACCGCTGTTGCAGATAAAAAAGTTATCACAATATTTTTTAGTTCATTGATAAATCCAGAGCCAATGGATTGATATTGAGCAAGAGCCAAAGAACTTATGGAGGTTTTGAATAAGCTGATTTGTATTTGCTCCCATTTCCATCTGTTTTTACGTTGAGAATTATTTATTTTTATTTCCTTTACTCCATTAATAATTTGTACAAGCGAAGTCTGACTTTGAGAATTTTCATCAAATCTCTTAAAGTCTAATTCAGCACGTTTTTTTAGGAAAAAGAATGTCCATACGACATATAAAATTGCTCCTGTAAAGAATACAATAAATATTTTCATATTATAGTAGGCCAGAACAAAACTAAACACCACAAATAAAATTATAGAATAAAGCATAGCAAATGTAGAAGACGAAACAAAGTTTTGTATTCTGTTGTGGTCTTGTATTCTTTGTAAATGTTCTCCAGTATTTCGTGTTTCAAAAAAATTGACAGGTAATTTCAACATTTTATACAAAAAATCTGAAATCATTTTAATATGAACTCTGTTGGTTATATGTATTAGTAGCCACTCTCTAAAAACACGAACTAAGGTTTGGGATATAAACAATACCAACTGTGCAATTAATATTAAGTAAATGAAAGGAATGTTTTGTGTATTGACTCCTGTATCAACAATAGACTGCATTAAAAAAGGTGTGATAAATTGAATGGCAATTCCTACAAGCAGTCCTAAAAAAAGTTGTGAGATTAATTTTTTGTAAGGTTTTATGTAAGGGATTAAAAACGAAAAACCTTTCTTTTTTGTATTATCTTCATCTAGTGAATGGAATTTTGCATTTGGTTCAAGTATTAGAACAAATCCTGTTTTATCTACTGTATTTGTCCATGCCTTTAGAAAATCATCATGAGTATATTCTAACAATCCTTGCGCTGGATCAGCGACAAATACTTTTGTTTTTGAAGTCTTATAAACAACGACAAAATGTTTTTGTCGCCAAGGCACTATAAAAGGCGTAGGAACTTCATTAACCAAACTTTCCAAAGAAACACGCATTCCCAAAGTACGCATCTCAATAATTTCTGCAGCATCGGCAATACCAGCCATGGTAACTCCCAGTCTTGTGATACCCGCCTTATCTCTTAAAAATTCTCTCGAAAAACTTTTCCCATGAAACTTGGCCACCATTCTAAGACAAGTAGGGCCACAATCTCGGTAGTCCAATTGCCTAAAAAATGGAAACTTATTTTTTTTCATTTATACTCAAATTTGCAGATTCTTTTCTAAGTGAAGATATTTACACAATGTGATTTACCACACTATTTGATATGGGTAAGGTTCATAAACACTGTTTGCTTCGTTGAAAGTATTTCCATTTTCAGCATCCTGTTTTGCTTCGTGCAACAGCATTTTGAACTCGCTCATTTTACCCAATCTTTGAAGAGCAAAAGCTTTATAATATTTTATATCCGAAAATGTTGGATATTGTTTTAGCGCCTTATCGAACTGCACAATAGCATCTTTCCATTTGCCTTGTTCATAAATACTTAATCCGTAATAAAATATATCCAAAAAATGGGCTTCGCCCCATTCTTTTTCTTGCTCTATAATATCTTTATTAAAAATTTGTTCAGCAGTTTCAAAATGATTTAATTGTAAATGGCATAGTGCAATATGAAAATTATAGGTGTGATCCATCTCGTAGGAATTTCCCTCCATTTCAACACATTTTTCAAAATCGGCTAATGCTTCTTTATATTGTTTAGAAAAAATACATTTGATAAATGCTCTATAACTCAACCAACGCTCAGGGTCGTACAAAACTGCTTTGTCAAGATATTCCATTCCAATTTCGTATTTCCTCGCTTTGAAATAAGGCATAGCTTTTTGTTGCCAGAAATAGGCTACTGTATTGTCTTTTTTTAGCCCTCTGTCCAAGCAGTCTTGCCATTCTGGCATTTGATTTTTGTAACTAAATGTTTTAGCACAATTGGTTACATATTTTTCAATTAGCGCTTCTTGTCTTTCTTTTTTTTCTTTTGCAGTTTCAAAGTTGTTGTTAGTGTCTTGACAGTAAAGAAAAAAAGAAGAAAAAAAAAGCATTATTATTTTATTCATGTGTTATTGGGTTTAATATTAAAAACTTGTCAAACGTAAAGTTGTATGGTTGCTTGCCATAATTAAATTTTTTTATAACAGGGCGCCATTTTTCTTCTATTTCAAAGTATTTGTTTTTTATAGTTTCAAACAATTGGGTAGAATCTTCAGAAATAACTTTATCTATACCTCCATAAAATTTTATAACCTTTGAAAAATTTATTAAGTCTGATTTACATTTATTTAGATAAAATCCAATCCTGGCCTTAGCTTCAAAATTTTGTTTTTTGTTAAAGCAATTACTGTCTATACAGTTATCAAGACATAAAAACGTAGTATAGTATGTATACAAAGCATGAAAAAGAATATAAAAACTCCTATATTCTTTTTTATCATTTAAAATTGAACCTAAGTTTTGATTTTCATCAATAATAAAATGTTTTTTTCTTTCAAAAAAAAGCGTTGTTAGAATAATATGCCCTGTTTGATGAGCAATATCATCCACGAAAAACACTTCATCATAATTATCTTGATAAACATTCAAAAAAGCTATGCCATGTGCATTTATGGTAGCAAACGAATTGGTGTTTTCAGGGCTTGTTTTGAATAAAACAATTTTTTTACAACATTGTTCAATTAATTTATAATGATTGAAACAGTTTTCTTTGATGTACAAAAAAGCGTTTTCAAGTTTTTTGATAAATAGGTTATTTAATGTATTTGAAATTTCGATTAAATCACTATCAATAATGTTTTCAGAAAAGTCTCGAAATATGTGATCCAAATGAACTATTTTGTGATTTATGAGCTCAATATTTGTATTGGTAATAATCACAATATCTTCAAAAGGATTCAACGCTCCATTTTTAAAATAACCAACCTCTGGAATATATGCTACACCATCTTTATTGTACGAATATTTGATTTTAACAGGCTCTTTTGTTTTATAAAACCCCTGCAAAATTTCTTTTAAAATATCTTTTGGAAACTGGTTTTCTTTTTTACTGTTGAAATATGAAAATAACAGCGGTTCAAGAAAAGCTACGTTGTTCTCATAATCTACTTTCTCAAATAATAGAGGGTCTTCTTTGTAAATAAGAATTTTAATTACTTCAACAAATTGAATTAATTTTAATCTTATTACCATTTTAGGTTATTTTGTAAATTAAAAAGCACATTAAATATTTAATGTGCTTTTTAATAAATTTTTTATAGTTGCCCTAAAATTGCTAAAACTATTGCAATTCGTCTCTGGACTTCTGCCCAAGAAATCCCATTACCTGATGATGTAGCATGACATGAATTTTCTGTTCCACCAGAAATTGAATTTAATAATTCATCATTAACTACTGAATCTGCTCTTTCTTTTAGCTCATCTAATGATAATTTGTTCATAATAAATTTGAGTTTTAATTAATATTTCGGAAATTTTATTCCGCTCCCCTAAAATTATAAAAAACGAAAATAAGCACTAAGGCCAACCCTTAAAATTTTAACAAAACTTTATAAATTGTTTAATCTTTTGGCGGGTATTGGGGTTAAATTTTTTAAAATAAGGCGGTTTTTTTGGGGATGTTTTACAAACAAGGTGTGGTTTGTTTTGGTTTGGCATTTTCCCACTTTAAAGTCCACAAAACGCAAAAAATAAGTTAAATTTTAGCTGTTTTTAAAAGAATAAGTACCTTTGTTGCTTTAATGCGATTCACTTTTTATGGAAAACGTACAACAAGTTACGAAAACGATTTCGTTAAAAGCCCTCGGAATAACCTCAACGTCAGTTCATTACCAATGTTCTCCAGAACAATTACACGCCAAAACCATTGCCCTAAAACAAGGCGTAGAGGCCTCGTCTGGTGCGTTGGCCATCAATACCGGCGAGTTTACAGGGCGTTCGCCCAAAGACCGTTTTATTGTTAAAGACGCCATCACCAAAGATAAAGTCTGGTGGGGGGATATCAACATTCCATTTTCGCCAGAAGCCTTTGATCAACTCTATACAAAAGTGATTCATTATCTTAACGACAAACCTTTGTATGTCCGTGATGCTTATGCTTGTGCAGACCCCAATTACCGTGTCAATATTCGTGTCGTTAATGAATATCCATGGAGCAATTTTTTTGCCTACAATATGTTTATGCGTCCTAGCGCTTCAGAACTCGAAGATTTTACCCCCGAATGGACCATTGTTAATGCGCCTGGTTTTATGGCCAATGCAGAAATTGATGGGACACGCCAACATAATTTTGCCATTTTAAACTTTACCAAAAAAATAGCTTTAATTGGTGGAACGGGCTATACTGGAGAAATCAAAAAAGGGATTTTTTCGGCCCTTAATTTTATTCTTCCTGTATATAAAAACACCTTACCCATGCATTGCAGTGCCAATGTGGGCAAAAACGGTGAAACCTCCATATTTTTTGGACTTTCGGGAACTGGTAAAACCACACTCTCGACTGATTCTGAACGACAACTCATTGGCGATGACGAACATGGCTGGACCGCCGAAAATACCATATTCAATTTTGAAGGAGGGTGTTATGCCAAAGTGATTAATCTTTCCAAATCCAAAGAACCAGACATTTATAATGCCATAAAAAAAGGGGCGATTTTGGAGAATGTGGTAATGGATAAAAATGGGAATGTCGATTTTACAGACAAAAGCATCACCCCAAACACACGGGTGAGTTATCCCATCCACCACATCCAAAATATTCAACCCAATTCCATTGGGGGAAACCCCAAAAACATTTTTTTCTTAACCGCTGATGCTTTTGGTGTATTGCCCCCCATTTCGAAACTTACACCAGGTCAGGCGGCCTATCATTTTATATCGGGTTACACCGCAAAAGTGGCAGGAACAGAAGCGGGTATCAATGAGCCAAAACCTATATTTTCGGCCTGTTTTGGGGCACCATTTATGCCGTTGCACCCTACCAAATATGCCGAAACGCTGAGTGCCAAAATGAAATCCGCAGGGGTTACCGTTTGGTTGGTCAATACGGGGTGGACCGGTGGACCTTATGGTATAGGCAAACGTATGGAACTGAAATATACCCGCGCCATGATTGCCGCAGCAATGGACGGCTCTTTGGAAGCGGCCAACAAAGATAATTACCACATTCATTCTGTTTTTGGTGTGCTTCAGCCAAGGGTGTGTCCTAATGTCCCCACAGCCGTTTTAAGTCCCAGAAAAACATGGAAAAATGACGAAGGGTTTTATAAAAAAGCGTTTGCACTTGCCAAATCTTTTGTTGATAATTTTAAACAATTCGAGGCATTTGCCAATGCCGAAATTATGAGTGGCGCACCCAATGTAAAACCCAAGAGGTAATGCTGTAAAATCTATATGTTATAAAGGTTTTTTCAGTTCAAATTAAAAGCGTAATTTTAAGGTTTATAACAAACCAATGCGCTTTGCACTAATTTTTTGTTTTACTGTTTGTTTTTCTTGTCAATATTTTGAAAAGAAGAAACTCAATTCTGATGTCATTTTAGAACAAGAATTACAAACGTTCAAATGGGATGAGGTGGACCAGTATCCAACCTTTGAAACTTGTGATGAAGACCATAATTATGAGGACAATAAGGCCTGTTTTGAATCGATTTTTACGACGCATATATTTGAGGTTTTAAAAGAAAGCGACATGGTAGTTTTGGATACTGAAAATGATACCATACTGGTCAATTTTTTAGTTTCAAAAACAGGTAAAATTACAATTTCAAGTTTGGACGCTAGTCAGCTCTCTGAAGCATCAACTCAAAATTTGAATGAAATTTTAAGTGCAAGTCTTTTAGAATTGCCAAAATTATATCCCGCCATCAAACGCAGTCAGCATGTGCAAACCGTTTTTCAACTGCCCATAATTTTAAACACCAATTAGTATTTGCAATGAGTGAAAAAATCATATTGGGGATAGATCCAGGAACAACCATAATGGGTTTTGGATTGATAAAAGTCAAAGGAAAAACTATGGAGTTTTTGCAATTGAACGAATTGCAATTGAAAAAATACAGTGATCATTACTTAAAATTAAAACTCATTTTTGAACGTACCATCGAATTGATCGACACCTTTAAGCCTGATGAAATTGCCATTGAAGCGCCATTTTTTGGCAAAAACGTTCAAAGTATGTTAAAGCTAGGTCGTGCGCAAGGGGTGGCCATGGCCGCTGGTTTGTCTAGAGAAATTCCCATTACAGAATATTCACCAAAAAAAATAAAAATGGCCATTACGGGCAATGGAAATGCGAGTAAAGAACAAGTGGCCAAAATGCTGCAAAGTCTTTTGCAGTTGAAAGAATTGCCCAAAAATTTGGATTCCACAGATGGTTTAGCGGCTGCGGTTTGTCATTTTTACAACGCTGGAAAAGTTACCGCAGGGAAAAGTTATACCGGTTGGAGTGCTTTTGTCAAACAAAATGAAAATAGAGTAAAAAAATAGTTTCATTTGGCAGGGCTTTATTTCCATATTCCGTTTTGTAAACAAGCCTGCCATTATTGCAATTTTCATTTTTCGACCAACCAAAAGCATAAGCAAGACTTTATCGCAGCCCTTTGCAAAGAACTTCAACTTAGAGCAAAAGAATTAAAATCCGCACCACTAGAATCCATTTATTTTGGTGGCGGAACACCATCGCTTTTGACCTTGGAGGATTTGAATGTAATTTTTCAAACCATTGATGTCTATTACAATGTTAAGCCCGATGCAGAAATCACTTTGGAAGCCAATCCGGATGATTTAACCCTTAAGAAAATTCAAGCATTTGCATCCACACCCATCAACAGATTGAGCATTGGCATCCAATCTTTTTTTGATGAAGATTTACAGCTGATGAACCGTGCGCACAGTGCCAAAGAAGCCATTGAGTGTCTAAAAATAGCACAACGCTACTTTGATAATATCAGTATTGATTTGATGTATGGGATGCCACAAATGTCCGCTGAACGCTGGCGAGAAAATCTTAGAATAGCACTGGATTTAGACATCAAACATTTGTCGTGCTACGCCCTTACTGTGGAGCCCAAAACAGCGTTGGAGCATTTTATAAAAACGGCAAAACATCCACCTATGGACGATGGGCTTGCAGCAACTCATTTTCAAGTTTTGATTGAAGACGCCAAAAAAGCAGGTTTGATACACTACGAAGTTTGTAGTTTTGGAACACCAGACACGTTTTCAAAACACAACACAAGTTATTGGTTAGGAAAACCATATCTTGGCGTTGGTCCTTCTGCTCATTCTTTTGACGGAGAAAAACGATCTTGGAATGTGTCAAATAATAGCACATACATCAAAACTTTAGAACAAGATCAACTTCCATTAACTGAGGAACTATTAACTCCAGAGAATCGTTTTAATGAATACCTTATGACAGGACTTCGGACGATGTGGGGTGTTTCGCTTTCAAAAATTGAAGAGAAATTTGGTATGGAATTTAAAAATCAACTTCTAAAAAATGCTCAAAAACATCTCAATTCCAAAACCTTAGTCTTGGAAGATGATGTTTTAAAAACAACCATAAAAGGTAAATTTTTGTGTGATGGAATTGCTTCAGATTTATTTATCCTATAAATTTTTATTAAATTTATGGAAAACCTCATTTTTTTATGAAAGCAATCATTCATGCCAACAGTCGAACTTATACCATTTTTGTAGATCAACCAATAGATATTTCTATTCCGCTTAGAGCTGCAAAAGACAATGTTAATGCGTGGTATTTACCACCACCAAAAATTTACCCCGCAAAGGTTAAAAATTGGACAGGCAGTGTTAGAAGTGGCGCTGCAGTCAACTTTAATTCAATTGAATTCAACCCTCATGCACATGGTACACATACCGAATGTGTAGGGCATATTACAGAAGAGGTCTATAGCATCAATTCGTGTTTGAAACAATTTTTGTTTGTGGCGGAAGTGGTTACCGTTGTTCCAGAACCAAAAGACGGTGATTTTATCATTTCAGAAAAACAATTGCGCTATGCGATTGGAAATAAAAAGCGAGAAGCGGTTGTGATTAGAACACTACCCAACACCAAAGACAAATTATATCGACAGTATGCCCATACCAATCCGCCCTATTTATCAGAGGCAGCAGCCATTTACCTGCGAAATAAAGGCGTAAAACATTTGTTGGTGGACATGCCCAGTGTGGATAAAGAAAAAGATAATGGAGAACTTTTGGCGCATAAAGCCTTTTGGGATGTTGATGGCGAGGTACGAATGGATGCTACGATAACAGAGATGATTTATGTGCCAAACAGTATTGAAGATGGAAAATATATTTTAAATTTGCTCATCGCGCCGTTTCAAAATGATGCTTCCCCAAGCAAACCGGTGTTGTATAAATTATTTGATTGATATGGACCTACTTATTGGATTGTTATTGGGCGTTTTATGTGCTGTGTTCTTTTTTTTATTCTTCAAAGGGCGGCAAACAAAACAAAACATACAGATCCAATCTCTTGTGCTTTTGGAACGTATAAAATCGGTGTGTAAATGTATAAGTATTGAAGGTAATTTTACTGAAATTTATAATTATCAAGATGTACAACAAAAATTTTTAAATCTTGTTTCAAGCCAAAAAAAAGCCCTTGTTATTGTTAGCGCAACAGCACATGTTGGATTTGATTTGACCAAAATTAAAATAGAATCTGACTCTAGTCAAAAAAAAATAATATTAAAAGATTTTCCAAAATCTGAATTGATTTCTATAGAAACACAATTGGAATATTATGACAAAAAAGAAGGCTATTTTAATAAATTTAAAGCTGAAGATTTGACACAACTTCAAAAATCTGCAAAGCAACATATTGTGGATAAAATTCCCAAAAGCGGATTATTAGAAAAAGCACAACAAGAAGCTTTAGAAACTATTGGTTTGATGGAACAAATTGTTCAAACCATTGGTTGGACTTTGGATTATTCGGCTTTAGAGTTAGAGCAGTTCACTCAAAAACAAATTGAATGTGCATAGATGAGATAAGAGAATTTTGTTTACAACAACCAGAATCTACTGAGGATTTTCCTTTTGATAAGGATACTTTAGTATTTAAAGTTTTGGGAAAAATTTTTGCTCTTTGTCCTTTAAAACAATGGGAGGAGGGCCTGCCCTCAATTACATTAAAATGCGACCCAGAACATGCTATTGAACTGAGAGAAAATTATAGTTGTATTGTACCAGGGTTTCATGCCAATAAAAAACACTGGAATACAATACATCTAGAAACCAATGAAATACCACGAAAATTATTGTTTGAGTTTATTTCACACAGTTATGCTATGGTGGTAAATAATATGACAAAAAAACAACGTAGACAATTAAATTATAACTAACTACTGTTTGTCTTAGTTCAACTCCACAAAATATTTATAAAACAAAGGAATCGTTTCAATGCCTTTTAGATAGTTAAAAACACCATAATGCTCGTTGGGGGAGTGTATAGCATCGCTATTTAGTCCAAAGCCCATCAATATGGTCTTACTTTTGAGATGTTCTTCAAAAAGTGCTACAATTGGAATGCTTCCGCCACCACGTTGTGGAATGGGATTCTTACCAAAAGTATCGAAATACGCCTTTGATGCCGCTTGATAACCAATATTATCAATAGGAGTTACATACCCTTGACCACCATGGTGTGGCGTCACTTTAACACGTACTCCCTTTGGAGCAATGCTTTCAAAATGTGTTTTGAAAAGTGCTGTAATTTCATTGTGATCTTGGTGTGGCACCAAACGCATTGAAATTTTGGCATAGGCCTTACTCGCAATGACTGTTTTTGCGCCTTCCCCTGTGTAGCCACCCCAAATGCCATTAACGTCAAGCGTTGGTCGAATAGAATTTCTTTCATTTGTAGTATATCCCTTTTCACCATAAACTTCGTCAATATCAAGGGCTTTTTTGTAGTCTTCCAAAGAAAATGGAGCCTCTGCCATTGCTTCTCGTTCCTTTTTGGATAGTTCTTCTACTTTATCATAAAAACCTGGAATGGTGATATGGTTGTTTTCGTCATGTAAAGAGGCAATCATTTTTGTAAGTACATTAATAGGATTGGCAACAGCTCCGCCATAAATACCAGAGTGTAAGTCCCGATTTGGTCCTGTAACTTCAACTTCTACATAACTCAAACCACGAAGCCCAGTAGTAATGGATGGTGTGTCTTTTGAAATCATCCCTGTATCTGAAATGAGAATGACATCATTGCTGAGTTTTTCGGCATTATTTTTTACAAATGTGCCTAAATTTTCGCTCCCTACTTCCTCTTCGCCTTCAATCATAAACTTGACATTACAAGGCAATTGATGTGTTGAGGTCATAAATTCTAATGCTTTAATATGCATATACATTTGACCTTTATCATCACAAGCCCCTCTTGCAAAAATAGCACCTTCGGGGTGCAATTCTGTTTTTTTGATAATGGGTTCAAATGGGGGAGAGTCCCAAAGTTCAATAGGGTCTGCAGGTTGTACATCATAATGCCCATAGACTAGGACTGTTGGTAATTTGGGATCTATTATTTTTTCTCCGTAAACAATAGGATAGCCCTGAGTTTTGCAAATTTCAACACTATCGCATCCAGCTTTTTTTAAGCTATTGGCTACAAATTTTGCAGTAGCAATCACATCTTTTTCATAGTTTGAGTCTGCGCTTACTGATGGAAGTTTCAATAAAGAAAATAATTCATCAAGAAATCGGTCTTTGTGTGTTTCAACATAGGTTGTGAGTCCTTTCATGGGTTTTTTTGTTTTTTTTCAAAATTACGAAATGCAATCAAATAATTTTCTACAGTTGCATTTGAATTTATAAACTATTGTTTATATTTGCGTCCCTTTATAAGGGAATTGTAGCGGGCGTGGTGGAATTGGTAGACACGCTAGACTTAGGATCTAGTGCCGCGAGGTGTGAGAGTTCGAGTCTCTCCGCCCGCACTACAAAAAAAGCTTCTCTATTTGAGGAGCTTTTTTTAGTTTTAAGTCATGGAAAAATTCGATATCATTATTGTAGGTGGTGGTGCTGCTGGTTTTTTTGCTGCAATTAATACAGCACAATTGAACCCCGATTTAAGTATTGTAATTTTAGAAAGAGGGAATGCAGTTCTTTCGAAAGTAAAAATTTCTGGAGGTGGTCGCTGCAATGTCACTCACGCAGAATTTATTCCAAATGAATTAGTAACCTATTACCCTAGAGGCGAAAGAGAGTTAAAAGGTCCTTTTCATACCTTTATGACTGGCGATACTATGGCGTGGTTTGAAAGGCACGGCGTTCCACTAAAAATTGAAGAAGACGGACGTGTTTTTCCTGTTTCAAATTCATCTCAAACCATTATTGACTGTTTTTTAAAACAAACCTATAAATTTGGAATCGAAATCAAAAAAAATCATGCGGTTAGATCTATAAATCAGCTATCAGATGGCTGGCAAGTTGAAACCACAAAAGCCGATTTTGAATGCAATAAATTACTTGTTGCAACAGGGAGTAATCCAAAAATTTGGAATGTACTCAAAACCTTAGGTCATACAATAGTACCCGCTGTGCCCTCTCTTTTTACATTTAATAGCAATGACACACGTTTAAAAAGTATACCTGGTGTTGTAGCTCAAAATGTTCATGTTCAAGTACTAGGAACTAATTTGAGTTCTGATGGGCCATTGTTAGTGACACATTCTGGGTTGAGCGCTCCTGCCATTCTAAAACTATCCGCTTTTGGCGCAATTGAATTAGCAAAATTGAACTATAAGTTTAAGATTCAAATCAATTTTATTGAACAAAATTCAGCATCATGTTTACAGTTTTTGGGGAATCAAAAACTGGAGTCTGCAAAAAAATTAGTTAGAAAAACACCATTATTTTCTATTCCAAAACGTTTGTGGGAACAGCTTGTTGAAGCTTCGAAAATTGAACAAAATTTACGTTGGGCAGAGGTAACAAAAATTCAACTTCAGGATCTTGTAAAACAGTTGACTTCAGCTGTTTTTGAAGTGGATGGAAAAAGCACATTTAAAGAAGAGTTTGTAACTGCTGGAGGTTTAGATTTAAAAGAGATTAATTTTAAAACCTATGAAAGTAAACGCTTTAAAAATCTATTTTTTGCAGGCGAAATCTTAAATATTGATGGCGTGACAGGAGGTTTTAATTTTCAGAATGCGTGGACTGGAGCTTATATTGCTGCACAAGAACTCAGCAAATAATAAAAAAACAAAACGAAGTTAGTATCTTTGTCAAAGATGACCATAATTTTATGCTTGTAGAAGAATTTATACCCAACACTCCCATAAAAAAAATTGATGCAGGTTCCTTAGGGTACACCTCTCCAAGTAATATTGCATTGGTAAAATATTGGGGCAAAAAACCGCATCAAATTCCTGCAAATCCATCCATAAGTTTTACCTTAAATCATTGTAAAACTGAAACTGTTTTGGAATTTTCGCCCAAAAACTCAGAAGATTTTTCGTTTGAAGTGTATTTGGATGGCAAGAAAGCTTCTGATTTTAGACCAAAAATTAAACAATTCTTTGAAAGGATATTGCCTTATGCGCCCTATGTAAAAGATTTTCATTTTGATATTAAAACAAGCAATACATTTCCTCATAGTTCAGGAATTGCATCCTCTGCGTCTGGTATGAGTGCTTTGGCAATGTGTATTGTAGCTCTGGAAGAATTAATGTATTCAAATGTTGATACCGATTTTTTGAAACGAAAAGCATCATTTTTAGCACGATTAGGATCTGGAAGTGCATGTCGAAGTATTGATGGCGGACTAGTTGTTTGGGGAGTGCACCCTAATATTTTTGGAAGCTCAGATTTGGAGGGTATTCAATATCCGTTTGAAGTTCATGATGTTTTTAAAACCTACCAAGATGCAATTTTATTGGTTGATAAAGGCGAAAAACAAGTGAGTAGTTCGGTTGGACACAACTTAATGCACCATCACCCCTACGCGCAGTCGCGTTTTGAACAAGCACATACTCATTTGAATCAATTGATACCAATACTAAAATCAGGAGATTTGAATGCTTTTATATCTATTGTAGAACGTGAAGCACTTACCCTTCATGCGATGATGATGTGTAGTGATCCCTATTTTATTTTGATGAAACCCAATACTTTAGAGATCATAAATTTGATATGGGCTTACAAAAAAAACACTAATATTCCTGTTTGCTTTACCCTCGATGCAGGAGCAAATGTTCATGTATTGTACCCAAAAGAATACGCCCAAAAAGTAGAGTTGTTTATTCAAAATGAATTGTCTGTGTATTGTCAAAATAAACAATACATTCTTGATAATGTTGGCAATGGGGCAAAACGCATCAAAAATTAATGTATATTTGAATCGAATTTACATGGCATGAAAGGACCACTTTTTTATTCTAAGATTTTACTTTTCGGAGAATATGGAATCATCAAAGATTCCAAGGGGCTTTCTATTCCTTATAACTTTTATAATGGCGCTTTGAAATCGGATATAAATCTTTTGGGTTCAGCTAAAGCATCAAATGACACATTAGTCAATTACTTGGGTTATTTGCGATCAATTGACACAAATTTAGTGACGTTTAATCTTGAGGCATTGGCCAAAGATATTTCTAATGGAATGTATTTTGATTCCTCAATACCTCAGGGCTATGGCGTAGGAAGTAGTGGGGCATTGGTTGCAGCAATTTACGACAAGTATGCTCACAAAAAAATTACTGTTCTGGAGAATCTCACACGTGAAAAGTTGTTAACCTTGAAATCAATTTTTTCTGAAATGGAATCTTTTTTTCATGGAAAATCATCAGGGTTAGATCCTCTGAACAGCTATTTAAGTCTTCCTATTTTAATCAATTCCAAAGATCATATTGAAGCGACAGGCATTCCTTCTCAAAATGCTTCAGGGAAAGGTGCTGTTTTTTTATTGGACAGTGGAATTATTGGAGAAACCGCTCCAATGGTTCAAATCTTTATGGATAAAATGAAACAAGAAGGCTTTAGAAAAATGCTTAAGAACCAGTTTATAAAACATACCGATGCTTGTGTGGAAG
>CBFHNG010000009.1:0-40771 GCA_965657165.1 Flavobacteriaceae bacterium | reverse complement strand
TAATGTACATCAGGCGCAGACCAAAGAACCTCATTTATTTACCAAAACAGATATTACATTTGACAACGCTAAAAAGTTTGATAAATTGTCGGTTGAACGCCTAAAAAAAGTAATAGACTACTTTAAAAAGAAAAAGAAAAAGGTATATGTACTAGGCATTTCATTTGGTGCATTTATGACTCAAGAACTCATAGCCAGTCACGGTATTGATATAGCTGATGGTTATCTTATCATGGTCGGACGTTTGGATATTGACGAGGACACATGGAAACCTTTTAGCGAAGGAAAAAAGACTAAATATGTTTATGATGGCAACGGAGATTATACAATAGAGGTTGTTAATGACCAAGATGTTGAAGAAAGAAATATGAATCGTTTAGCTGCTGGGCTAGGATTTAATCGCTATACCGCACGCTTTAAAGACATCAGCGATTTATCCAAGATCACTTACGTTTACGGCACTGAGGATGAGCAAGTAGGACCATTATCAGATGAGGAAATTAAATTTTTGGAAGACAGAAAAGTACAAATCGGAAAAAACGATGGTGCAAATCATGATGAATCTATTCAAGCGGGTATCAGTTTAATGAATGAACTGTTTAAATAAATTTAGGGAAATAAAAAAAGGCCGCATAATTACTTATGCGGCCTTTTTTATAAATAAACTTTTAGTTAAGCTTCAAAAGGGACAATAGAAACATAAGATTTGTTGTTCCTTTTCTTTTCAAACTTTACAACACCATCCACTTTGGCGTGTAAGGTATGATCTTTCCCAGCATAAACATTTTCACCTGGATTATGCGCAGTACCTCTTTGTCTAACAATGATGTTTCCTGCAACAGCAGCTTGTCCACCAAAAATCTTTACCCCAAGGCGTTTCGATTCTGATTCTCTACCGTTTTTCGAACTTCCGACTCCTTTTTTATGTGCCATTTTATGTCGATTTTATATGTTATAGTTTAGCTAAGGGCGGCAATTAATTCTGCTTTTTTCATGGCAGAAATTCCAGTAATTCCTTTAGCTTTTGCTAATTCTTTTAATTGTGCAACTGTCATTTTACTAAGATCTTCTGTTGGTGCATCCGTTTTTGGAGCACTTGCCTTTGGATCTGACTTAGTCTTTTCTGTAGCTGGCTTTGATGTTGACTTCGCTGAAGCAGCTTTCTTTGCTCCTGAAGCTAAAATATTTTCAATCTGGATTTCAGTCAAAGCTTGGCGGTGGCCATTCTTAACTCTGTATCCTTTACGTCTTTTCTTTTTAAAGACAATCACTTTATCACCTTTAAGGTGCTTTAAGACTTTAGCTCCTACTTGAGCACCGTCTATAGCTGGGGCGCCTACTGTAACTTTGTCACCATCTGCTAGAAGAAGAACATTGTCAAAAGCGACTTTTTTACCTTCTTCAGTTTGCAAACGATGAACAAAGACTTTTTGGTCTTTTTCAACTTTGAATTGTTGCCCTGCTATCTCTACAATTGCGTACATAGCGTTACGTTTTTTTTTAATTTGTTTTATAAAACCTTAAAATCTTCTTCTAAGGGGGTGCAAATATAATTCTAATAAATTAATCTACAAATTATTTCCAGCTATTGTTTTAAGTGAGATTTTTATTGAAAAATTACTTTAAAACACTATTTTTGACTTTCGACTGTAACATCTTTTAAAATTTTCAGTCTAATTATTATAAACTAAAAATTAAAAACAATCACATGAAAATTTATTTATACGCTTTAACTGCTGTGTTGATGATTTCGTCTTCTTTATTAGCTCAAGAAGTTAAATTTGAAGAATATGATTTGAGCAATGGGATGCATGTTATTTTGCACCAAGACAACACTGCTCCAGTAGTAACAACTTCTGTTATGTACCATGTAGGTGCAAAAGATGAAAATCCAGAACGTACTGGCTTTGCTCACTTTTTTGAGCATTTACTTTTTGAAGGGACAGTGAACATTCCAAAAGGAGAATGGTTTACAATTGTTACCTCAAATGGAGGTAGTAATAACGCCAACACAACTGATGACCGAACATACTATTATGAAGTATTTCCGTCAAATAATGTAGAACTTGGTCTTTGGATGGAATCTGAAAGATTATTACACCCTGTAATCAACCAAGATGGTGTAGACACTCAAAATGAAGTTGTAAAAGAAGAAAAGCGACTAAGAGTAGACAACAGCCCTTATGGGAAGTTCTTAGAAAATGTGAAACTTCATATGTTTAAAAAACACCCCTACAAAGGAACAACAATTGGTAAAATGGAGCATTTAGATGCTGCAACTTTAGAAGAATTTCAAGCATTCAACAAAAAGTATTATGTTCCAAACAATGCAACTTTAGTTGTTGCGGGAGATATTGATGTTCCTGCAGTCAAAAAAATGATTGAAGATTATTTTGGGCCTATTCCAAGAGGAGAAGACATTGTTCGAAATTTTCCAAAAGAAGATCCAATTACAGAACCTATAAATGCTGTTGCATATGATGCAAATATTCAAATTCCAGCTATCATGGCAGCATACAGAACACCTTCATTTAAAGACAGAGAATCTTATGTTTTAGATATGATATCGACATATTTGAGTGATGGAAAAACCTCTAAACTTTACAAAAAACTTGTTGATGATAAGAAAATGGCACTTCAAGCGGGTGCTATCAATTTGAGTCAAGAAGATTATGGTGTTTATATTTTATTTGGTCTACCCTTGGGTGAGACTTCTTTAGATACTTTGGTTGAAGAAATGGATGAAGAAATTGAAAAATTGAAGTCTGATTTAATTACCGAAAGAGATTATCAAAAAATTCAAAACAAATTTGAAAATGATTTTGTAAGCTCAAATTCTAGCGTAGAGGGGATTGCAAACTCATTAGCACGCTATCACATGCTGTATGGTGATACAAATTTAATTAATAATGAAATTGACATTTACCGATCAATTTCTAGAGAAGAGATAAAAGCGGTTGCCAATAAATATCTAAATGCAAATCAACGTTTGCTACTAGAATATTTGCCAGAGCCTGCAAAAGAATAATTTTTTAAAAGACATTTACATGAAAACTAAATTATATACCCTATTGGCGTTCTTATTTTTTACTGCAGGTATTACTGCACAAATAGATCGCAGCCAACAACCAAAACCAGGTCCTGCACCAAAAATTTCTCTGGAAAAACCTGTCGAGTACGAGTTAAAAAATGGATTAAAAGTACTGATTGTAGAAAATCACAAATTACCACGTGTTTCATACAATCTGAGCATCGATCGTAAACCAATTATTGAAGGAAATAAAGCAGGTGTAACATCTCTACTTGGATCTATGCTTGGGAACGGAACTACAACTATTTCAAAAGACGATTTTAACGAAGAAGTTGATTTCTTAGGAGCAAATCTGAGCTTTGGTTTTGGCGGCGGATTTGCAAGTTCGCTTACAAAATACAGCACTAGAATGCTCGAACTTTTAGCAGATGCAACTATGAACCCTCTTCTTACTAAAGAAGAATTTGAGAAAGAAAAAGAAAAATTATTAGAAGGTTTAAAATCTCAAGCAAAAAGTGTTGATGCTGTTGCAGGACGCGTTGGAGGCGCACTTTCTTATGGTGTAGATCATCCTTATGGAGAGTTTGTAACTGAAGAAACTGTAAACAATGTAAGTTTCGAAGATATGCAGACATATTACAACCAATATTTCAACCCCAACGAAACATATTTGGTTGTTATTGGAGACGTAGATACAAAAGCAACATATAAACTCATTAAAAAATATTTTGGGAAATGGAAAAAAGGAGAAGTTAACAACTCTACTGTTCCTGAAGCCAAATCAAATGTTGATGCATTAGAAATTAATTTTGTTGACATGCCAAATGCTGTACAATCAAACATTTCTATCACAAGCAATGTTAAGTTAAAAATGAGTGATCCAGACTATCATGCTGTTTTGATTGCGAATAAAATTTTAGGTGGTGGTTTTAATAGCTACCTAAACATGAACTTGCGCGAAGCCAACGGCTGGACATATGGTGCGCGATCATCTGTTGGAACAGACAAATACATTTCAAGATTCTCTGCTGGTGCTGCTGTAAGAAATGCAGTAACAGACAGTGCTGTTGTTGAAACGATTAAAGAAATTAAGCGTTTCCAAACAGAGCCTGTAGAAGCTTCTGCTCTAGCTAATGCCAAAGCAAAATATGTTGGTGATTTTGTATTGGCTCTAGAACGTCCAAGCACTATTGCACGCTATGCTGTAAATACAAAAATCAATGAATTACCAGAAGACTTCTATGCTACATATTTGGAAAAAATAAATGCTGTAACGATTGAAGATGTACAGCGTGTTGCCAACAAATATTTTACGGCAGACAATGCACGTTTTATTATTGTTGGAAAAGGAAGTGAAGTCGTTGCAAATCTTGAAAAGTTAAATATCCCTATCAAATACTTTGATAAGTATGCTAACCCCGTAGAAAAACCAGAATTTTCTAAACCAATTCCTACTGGAGTTACTGCACTTTCAGTAATGAATAGCTATGTAGAAGCCGTTGGAGGAAAAGAGGCCTTAGAAGCTGTTGAAACTATGCTTTTTAACGCCGATGTGACTATTGAAGGTGCACCTTTTAAACCCACTGCAGTAATGAAATTTATGGCACCAAACAAAATGTCTATGGAAATGAGTATTGCTGGTATGGGTACCATTTATAAGCAAAAATTTGATGGAACCACTGGCTATCAGGAACAACAAGGGATGAAGCAGCCAATGGGTGCAGACGAAATTGCAGAACAAGCCAGTCAAAAAGGATTATTCCCAGAACTGCACTACGCTGCAGACGAGATTGAGCTTGTTAGTTTAAGCGACTTAGATGGTACTGATGTTTACAAGATTAAAGTGAACGGCAACAAAGAATCCTTCCGATACTATGATGCTACATCTGGATTACTGCTTAGAGAAGAAGCTACTGAAGAAGCTCAAGGGCAAACTGTTACTTCATTAAGAGATTTTTCAGATTACAGAGAAGTTAATGGTGTTTTGATTCCATTTGGACAAGTAAATACCGCAGGACCCCAAGTGTTTAAAATAAACATGAGTGAAGTTATATTAAACTCTGGAGTCACTGAAGAAGATTTTAATTAAAAATCATTTCCCTTAATAAACTAAAAAGGCTGCCGTGAGGCAGTCTTTTTTTTGACTAATTTTTATTCGCTAAATAAATACCACTTAAAATCACAATAGCTGCACATCCTTGAAGCCATCCAAAAACTTCTCCATCCAATAGTCCCCAAAATAAGGCTACTATTGGCATCAAATACGTAACAGATGATGCAAAAACAGGGGTAGAAATCAGTATCAATTTATTGAAAACAATTTTTGCTAAAGCAGTACCAAAAACAGATAATATCACAACACATCCAAGAGATGATAAAAAAGCTTTGTTTTGCAAGGTTGATGCACTAAATCCATTTGAAAACCATAACACCATTAGTGCTGGAATAAAAATGACAATAAAATTGGCCGTTGCAATAGCAACAGGAGGTACTTCAAATAAATATTTTTTTATGATATTGACATTGACAGCATACATCAATGTGGCCAAAACTATAAACCCAGCAAACCAATAATTTTGATTTGGATTAAGTTCTGCCCCTTCCAAAATCAAAAGTGAGGCCCCTATAAATCCAAGTAAAACTCCAAAAATTTGAAAGCGACTCGATTTAATTTTAAAAATAATCAATCCTAAAAGAATTGTATTCAAAGGCACTAAAGAATTTAAAATTGACGCTACAGTACTGTCAACTTCAGTTTCAGCAAAAGCGAAAAGAAAAGAAGGGAAAAATGTTCCTAAAAAACCTGATATTGCAAGCCATTTCCATTGTGTTTTTGAAATTCCTCTTAGCGTTTTATAGCCAATACAAAAAATAAAAATACTAGAAATGATAATTCGATAGCTCCCCAATTGAAGCGGTGATAAGCCCAATAATCCTTTTTTTATGAGAATAAAAGAGCTCCCCCAAATTAGAGATAATAAAAAAAGAAAAAACCAACGTGTATTTTTATTTGACATTCATTTTGTTTTGGACTACAAAGTTGAGTAAATATGATTAATTAATATTGAAAATTTGTAAATTTGTTAAAATCCTAAAATTTATAAACATGAAAAAAACAAAATTTATCTTAACCGCAACTGTTATTTTCTGCATGACAATCAGCTGTAAAAATTCCTCAAAAGCAGAGGTCAAAACTGTTGAAAACGGAAGTACCGAAATCATTGAAACCAGTGAAATTGTTGCTGGAAATTTTGAAGATATTGAAAATTATGCTGCTGCAGAGTTTACAATCAAAGGCATGACATGTGCTATGGGCTGCGCCAAAACAATTGAAAAAAAACTAGCAAAAACAGACGGTGTATTGTTTGCAAAAGTAGATTTTGAAAACGAACTTGCAAGTGTTGAATTTGACGCCGATAAAATTGACAAAGATGCTCTAAATAAAATTGTTACTGGAGTGAGTAACACTTATTCGGTACATGATATGAAAATTTCTGATCAGCCTTTTTCTGTCGAAAAGAAATAGCAAAAAATCTTAGGCGTTCATCAACATTTCAATTTCATCAATTTCAATTGGAATGTTTTTCATCAAGTTAATGGGTTTTCCGTCTGGTTGAATAACAACATCATCTTCCAAACGTATACCCATTTTTTCTTCAGGAATATAAATTCCAGGTTCAACGGTAAACACCATGTTGGCCTTCATTGGCGCCTTTAATGCGCCAAAATCATGAGTATCCAATCCCATGTGGTGAGATGTACCATGCATAAAGTATTTTTTATATGCAGGTTTCTCTGGATTTTCATTCTGAACGTCTGCTTTATCAATCAGTCCTAATCCAAGTAATTCTGACGTCATTAATTTTCCAACCTCAACATGATATTCTTCCCAAAGCGTTCCTGGCAACAGCATTTTTGTTGCTTCATTCTTTACATTCAAAACAGCTTGATATACTGCTTTTTGACGTGCTGTAAATTGACCGCTAACAGGGATTGTTCGTGTCATATCACTGGCATAATTGGCATATTCTGCACCAACATCCATAAGTAGCATATCCCCTGCTTTACACATTTGATTGTTTTCAATATAATGTAAAACACAAGCATTATAACCAGACCCAATTATGGGTGTATACGCAAAACCTTTTGATCGATTCTTTAGAAATTCATGAGCATATTCTGCTTCAATTTCATATTCCATAACACCAGGTTTTACAAAACCCAAAACACGCTTAAACCCTTTTTCAGTGATATCACAAGCGTTTTGAATCAATGCAATTTCCTCTAGCTCTTTAACCCCTCTGAGGGCTTCCATTATAGGAAAATTATTTTCAATATTATGATTTGAAAATTTAGCTTTCACAGATTTAATAAAACGATCTTCGCGCGTTTCCATTTCAACCGCTTGGCGATAATGATTGTTATTATTAAAATACAGTGTTTTTGCTTCACTCATCAATTGTTCAAAAACAGACTCAAACTCATCTAACCAATAGACCGTTTGCACACCAGAAGTTTCTCTGGCTTGTTTTTTATTGAGTTTAGCACCTTCCCAAATAGCAATATGATCATTCGTTTCTTTTAAAAATAAAATTTCTTTGTGTGTATGATTTTTTGCATCTGGAAAAAGCACCAATATACTTTCTTCTTGATCAACACCACTCAAATAAAAAATATTACGGTGTTGATGAAATGGCAAAGTACTATCGGCCCCTGTGCTAAAAATATCATTAGAATTGAATACAGCAATGGAATTGGGAATCATTTGAGCTACAAACTTTGCTCTGTTTTTGATAAATAATTTAGAATCAATAGGTAGGTATTTCATATTCACGTGTTTTTCCAAAAGTAAATATTTTAGATTATATCTTAAAAAAAATAAAGCTAAAACGAAATTACATTTAATTTCTATTTATAAATGTTCTAAATTTTAAAAAATTATGATAAATGTTATTGTCTAAGAACGGCTTGTGAGTTACCTTTGCTTAGTTATAAAAATTTAATCAAATGAGTGGATTTTTAAAGTCTTCAATTGGAAGAAAAATAGCAATGGCACTTTCTGCATTTTTTCTTATGTTTTTCATCCTTCAACATTTTGCAATCAATATTTTATCTGTATTTAATCCAGATGCTTTTAATGAAGTTTCACATTTTATGGGAACCAATCCACTAGTACAATTTGTACTACAGCCCATTCTTATTTTTGGAGTTGTTTTTCATTTTGTGATGGGGTTTGTTTTAGAATTTAAAAATAGAGCTTCAAGACGTGTAAGCTATGCGGTAAATAATGGTAATGCAAATTCTACATGGATGAGCAGAAATATGATTTATAGTGGTGGATTTATTCTAATTTTTCTTATCATTCATTTTATAGATTTTTGGATTCCAGAACTAAATGTTAAATATTTAGTAGGAGATACATCTGGACTTTTAGCCGATGGAAGCGACTACCGTTATTTTGAAGAATTACAGCATAAATTTATACCACTTTGGCGTGTAATTTTATACTGTGTTGGATTTATATTTTTGGCATTACACCTATTACATGGTTTCAATTCGGCCTTTCAATCTGTTGGAGGAAATAATAAATATACCAACAGTCTCAAAAATTTTGGAAAAGCGTATGCAGTGCTTATTCCACTAGGTTTTATTGTCATTGCCTTGTTCCACTTTTTTAATAACTCACACTAAATCATATACTTATGGCTTTAGATTCGAAAATTCCAAAAGGTCCACTTGCCGAGAAATGGACGACTCATAAAAACAATATTGATCTTGTAAATCCAGCAAACAAAAGAAACATAGATGTTATTGTTGTTGGTACAGGGCTAGCGGGAGGTTCTGCTGCCGCTACACTAGCAGAATTGGGTTATAACGTCAAAGCATTTTGTTTTCAAGACTCCCCAAGAAGAGCACATTCAATTGCCGCTCAAGGAGGAATTAATGCTGCAAAGAACTACCAAGGCGATGGCGACTCTACATACCGATTGTTTTATGACACCGTAAAAGGCGGAGATTACCGTTCTAGAGAAGCCAATGTATATAGACTGGCAGAAGTATCTACAAACATTATTGACCAATGTGTAGCTCAAGGGGTACCATTTGCAAGAGATTATGGAGGATTATTGGACAATCGTTCTTTTGGTGGGGTTTTGGTCTCCAGAACTTTTTATGCTAAAGGACAAACTGGACAACAGCTTTTATTAGGTGCATACTCTGCAATGAATCGCCAAATTGGACGAGGAAAAATAAAAATGTATAACCGCCACGAAATGTTGGATGTTGTTATTATCGATGGAAAAGCACGTGGAATTATCACTCGAAACCTTGTTACTGGAGAAATTGAACGCCATTCTGGCCATGCTGTAGTTTTGGGTTCTGGTGGTTATGGAAATGTATTCTACCTTTCTACCAATGCTATGGGTAGCAACGTTACCGCTGCATGGAAAGCACACAAAAGAGGGGCCTATTTTGCAAATCCTTGTTACACTCAAATCCACCCAACATGTATCCCAGTTTCAGGAGATCACCAATCCAAATTGACACTCATGTCCGAATCACTTCGAAATGATGGAAGAATTTGGGTTCCAAAAAAATTAGAAGACGCCAAAGCGATTCAAAATAAAACATTAAGGCCCACAGAAATTGCCGAAGAAGATCGCGATTACTTCTTAGAACGTCGTTATCCTGCCTTTGGAAATTTGGTACCAAGAGATGTTGCGTCAAGAGCTGCAAAAGAACGTTGTGATGCAGGATTTGGTGTCAATGCTACCGGAGAAGCCGTTTTCCTCGACTTTGCATCAGCTATTATTCGTTATGGAAAAGAACAAGCACACGTCAAAGGTCTCAATGAAAATGACGACAACCTTGTAAAATCTCTTGGAAAAGAAGTCGTCAAGAGTAAATATGGAAATTTATTTCAGATGTACGAAAAAATTGTAGATGAGAATCCATACGAAACCCCAATGATGATATACCCAGCGGTGCATTACACCATGGGTGGTATTTGGGTAGATTATAATTTGCAAACTACAGTGCCAGGATTGTATGCTATTGGAGAAGCTAATTTTTCAGATCATGGCGCCAATAGACTCGGGGCTTCTGCTCTAATGCAAGGCCTTGCCGATGGCTATTTTGTATTGCCATACACTATAGGAAATTATCTTTCTGATGATATCCGAACAGGACCAATTTCTACAAATAGTAAAGAATTTGAAGAAGCAGAAAAAAATGTACGTCAGCAGATTGAAAAATTCATCAATAACAAGGGAACAAAACCTGTAGATTATTTCCATAAACGTTTAGGTAAAATTATGTGGAATAAATGCGGAATGGCTAGAAACGAAAAAGAGCTAAAAGAAGCCATTGAAGAAATTTCTGCTCTACGCAAAGAATTTTACGAGGAAGTACTTGTTCCAGGTGATGCGGATGAGTTTAATGAAGAATTGGCTAAAGCAGGTCGGGTTGCCGACTTTTTAGAACTTGGCGAATTGTTTGCAAAAGATGCCTTAGTTAGAGAAGAATCTGCCGGAGGACATTTTAGAGAAGAATATCAAACTGCAGAAGGTGAAGCACAAAGAAGAAAAGAATTTCAGTTTGTATCGGCATGGGAATACAAAGGCGAGCCAAAAGATGCTCAATTACACAAAGAAGAATTAGTATACGAAAATATAGAAGTTAAAGAACGTTCCTATAAATAAAATTACTATGAAATTAACGTTAAAAATATGGCGTCAAAAAAATGCCAAAAATAAAGGTAAAATAGTTGAATATCCAATTGAAGGCATTTCTCCAGATATGTCTTTTTTAGAGATGTTAGATGTTCTCAACCAAAAGTTAATTACAGCAGGTGAAGAGCCTGTAGCTTTTGATCATGATTGTCGAGAAGGTATTTGTGGATCTTGTTCTTTATACATTAATGGAGAAGCTCATGGCCCAGATAGAAGAGTGACAACATGTCAACTGCACATGCGTAAATTTAAAGATGGGGATACAATTTTTATAGAGCCTTTTAGAGCAAATTCTTTTCCAGTAATCAAAGACTTAATTGTAGATCGTTCTGCTTTTGATCGCATTCAACACGCTGGTGGATTTATTTCTGTAAACACTTCTGGAAACACCCAAGACGGAAATGCTATACCAATCTCAAAACACGCCGCAGACGAAGCCATGGATGCCGCAACTTGTATTGGTTGTGGAGCTTGTGTGGCAACTTGTAAAAACTCCTCTGCAATGTTGTTCGTTGGGGCAAAAGTTTCTCAATATGCATTGTTGCCACAAGGACAAGTGGAAGCAACAGACAGAGTACAAAATATGGTTGCACAAATGGATTTGGAAGGCTTTGGAAACTGCACCAATACAGGTGCTTGTGAAGTGGAATGCCCAAAAGGAATTTCATTAGAGAACATTGCACGAATGAACAGAGAATTAATTAAAGCTAACCTAAAAGGTTAATCTTCTAAAATAAATTCTGTAATTTCTTCCCAAAACGCACGAACTTCTACAAGTTCTTCAGCATAGCTGACACGTTCGGGTTGTCTCTTTTTTAGGAAATTTCCCGAATCATATTTGCCATTGTCGTTAGTATCAAAAATTGCTCTTAGAAAATATTTGCCTGGGTCAATATTTGTAAAGTCTACAGGACCTCGCTCTCGAACAATTTTTTCCTCTTTGACATCGCCATTTGTAGTCACAAATTGAAGAATAATAGGATACTTAGCATTGCGGAGACTCACACGAATATTTCCATAATCGGACAATAATTTTGTGCCTGCTCTTAGGCGTAATGTGTCATTTTCTGTGCCATAAAAATCTTTTAAAGCACCAGGAAAAAGTGTAATATCATAGGTGTTATTTTCAATCAAATCAAAGTTTAACTTTGCTACTGTTGGGTTGTTTTCATCAATTGACAATTGGCTTTCAATAGCTGTTGAATCCTTATCAATTATTGAGGTTTTCGACATGTCAAAAGAAGTCAAAGGAATACTTGAACGTAACAGCATATCATCTCCGGGTTTGAGTGTAGAATTGATTGTTTTTAATATTAATGAATCCTTATCCATTTTTTTCATGCGCACCCGAACAGTATCTTTTTTCGAAAAATAGGCTACCTGAAAACGCAAAGAATCAATATCAGGTTTTGGATTCATCCAAAAATTCAAGGTGTCTTTTTCAAATTCCTTAGAAATTGTAGATAAAAAATCTTCGGGTACATCAGACAACAGTTTTACACTTAAACTATCTGGAACTCCTTCATAAGCAAAGCCAATCCGGCTTTCTGCTAATTGTCTGGCACGGGTAAATTTAAATTCAGGATCTTGTTTAAATAATTTAAGAACATAGGCCGTATCTGAAGGCACGGTAATAAATTTACTTCTGTACCCAAATTTATCATCTTTTGGTTGATAAATATAATTGGGGTTTTCCTCTTTTAGTGCAGTTAATAGATAACTTCCAGCTTTGATATTATCAATAGAAAATTCTGACAAGCTATCTGTAATCCCTATGTATTTTGGTTTTTGTTTAAATACAATTGAATCTGTGTAGGTACTATCGACTTCGTGAAGCAATACTGAAACAGATTCTGGAGTTTCCCTTTCAAAGGCCTCTGTAACTAATCCTTTTACAGAAAGAGAGTCGATGTATGAACCTGTAGAAAAAACATATTTGTAAAAAGGAAAAGGATTACCCTCGTTATTGTCAATAATACTTTCACCAAAATTAATCGCATAAGTTGTATTTGGCTGGAGCGTATCATAAATTTTGATTGTAATGTACTTACTGGCAGCACTTAATGGTGTGATTTCTGGTGCGGGATCCATTGGCGGAGAGACTATTAGTTGCTTTTGAAGGTTTTTAAACTTAATGTATTCATCAAAATAAATTTGTATCTCATTGGCTTTAAAATTTGTTGAAAAATTCGCCGGTTCTTCCTTGATGATTACAGGTGGAGTTTCATCTTTTGGACCACCTTCAGCTGTTCCACGATTAGCACATTTAAATAAAACCAAACTAATCGTTATGGATAAAATAATATTTGAAATCGTATTTTTCATATGGCCTAATCCAACACAAAGAAACAACTTATTTTAATTTTATCGAAACATAGATGATGTAATTGCAATGGTCGCCAAACTAAGATTTTTAACCCCTGCATCAATTAATACTTTTGCACATGCTTCAATAGTTGAGCCTGTTGTAATTAAATCATCAACAATCAAAATATGTTTTTTATATATGAATTCATTTGTGTTAATTTTAAAGCTATCTGCAACTGAGTTCCAGCGTTGTTCCTTTGTTTGAAAAACTTGAGATTTAGTGTTTTTTGTTTTGATTAAAACTAAATCATTACAAGGAACCTCAAGTACATTTGCAATTGCTAGTGCAAAAGAAAGGACCTGGTTGTAACCGCGTTTTTTCATTCTTTTTTTATGAGACGGAACGGGAACAACTAAGTCAACAGAATCAAAAAGCATGGAGGATTTCATTTCCAATCCCAGCCAAGTTCCTAAAGTTGTACCAAGTGATTCTTGATTTTTATATTTAAGTTGATGTAGAAGTTTCTGTACACGGCTATTTTTTTGAAAAAAAAATAAGGATGTAGCAGCTTCAAATTCAAAACGCCCAAAAAACAATTGATTAATAGGCCCCTCTTTTTGAAAGTGATAATTTGTTAATGGCAAATGGTGTCTGCATTCTACACAAATCTCAATTTCATTATCATGTAAAGTTGCTGAACACGCAAAGCAGGATGGAGGAAAAAATAAGTCAACTAAATAGTTCATTATAAATACTCAGAGATAAGGCGTAGTAAAATTAAAAATAATCTTATATTTTTTAATTTCTCAGCGCTTAATTTCTTTGTGTTTTCTATTTTTGTGGCATGAACAACCAAGAAGATCATTTTAAAAACGTCATTTCTCATGCGAAAGAATATGGATTTGTATTCCAAAGCAGTGAGATTTATGATGGACTAAGTGCTGTATATGACTACGGCCAAAACGGTGCAGAATTAAAGAAAAACATTCGTGAATACTGGTGGAAAGCTATGGTGCAAATGAACACTAATATAGTAGGACTCGATGCTGCGATTTTCATGCATCCAACCACTTGGAAAGCGTCTGGACATGTTGATGCATTTAATGACCCATTGGTAGACAATAAAGATTCCAAAAAACGCTACAGGGCCGATGTTCTAATTGAAGATTATTGCGCTAAACTTGAGCAAAAAATTGAAAAAGAAGTCAAAAAAGCCAAAAAACGCTTTGGAGATGCTTTTAATGAAAAAGAATTTTTAAGTACAAATCCACGTGTTCTAGGGTACAAAGAAAAAATTGATACGATTCTTAAACGCCTGGCCAGGTCATTAGAAAATGAAGATTTGGCAGATGTAAAAGCACTTATAGAGGAATTAGAAATTGCAGATCCTGTAAGTGGCAGCCGAAACTGGACAGATGTGAAGCAATTTAATCTCATGTTTGGTACAAAACTAGGCGCTTCGGCAGATAGTGCTATGGATTTATACCTTCGGCCAGAAACTGCACAAGGGATATTTGTGAATTTTTTGAATGTTCAAAAAACAGGACGAATGAAAATTCCTTTTGGAATTGCCCAAACAGGAAAAGCATTTAGAAATGAAATCGTTGCACGTCAGTTTATTTTTAGGATGCGTGAATTTGAACAGATGGAGATGCAATTTTTTATCAAACCAGGCACACAAGGGGAATGGTATGAACATTGGAAAGAAAAGCGTTTAAACTGGCATCTATCTTTAGGAATGGGAGAGGAAAATTATCGTTTTCACGACCACGAAAAACTAGCACATTATGCCGATGCTGCAGCCGATATTGAGTTTAAATTTCCTTTTGGTTTTAAAGAACTTGAAGGTGTTCATTCTAGAACAGATTTTGACCTTAGTCAACATGAAAAATATGCAGGAAAAAAACTTCAATTCTTCGATCCAGAAGAAAACAAAAACTATGTTCCTTATGTCTTAGAAACTTCAATTGGATTGGATCGTATGTTTTTGGCTGTATTTTCTAATAGCTTAAAAAATGAAGTTTTAGAAAATAACTCTACACGAACAGTTCTTAAACTACCAGCAGTTTTGGCTCCAACTAAAGCGGCTATTTTACCACTTGTGAAAAAAGATGGACTACCAGAAATTGCCCAAGAAATTTTAAAAGATTTACAATGGGATTTCCATGTAAGCTATGATGAAAAAGATGCCGTTGGAAGACGATATAGAAGACAAGATGCTATTGGTACTCCATTTTGTATCACCATAGATCATCAAACCTTAATAGATAATACGGTTACCGTCCGACACAGAGACACCATGGCACAAGAAAGAGTAGCTATTAAAGATTTAAAAGCTTTAATTGAAAATCATGTTTCAATTAAAAATTGGCTGAAAAATTGTTAATTCAATAGCAATTTTACAGTACAATTAATAAAACAACCTCCTTTTCTTTGATTTCTAGTTTTGTATAGCAAATGTATTGTTTTTTCAAGCTAATTCAATTATATAAATTTTATATTGTGTTTATATAAATTATTCAATATGACATTAAAAAGGATTATAAAAATTACACTAATGTTTTGGTCATTATTTTTTATGTTTCAGGGATTTGGCCAATCTGACCCTCCTGTTGTTACAGCAATTGGAAATCAAATATATTGCCCACAAACACAACAAAACATTGTTACCTCCTTCAATATTGTTGATACAGATGGTAATTCTACCGAGGCATTTTATATTCAAGTTTCATCAGGATATGTTTTAGGAGAAGATGAATTAATTTTAACAGGAAGTCATCCAAATATTACAAGTAACTGGAATGCGGAACAAGCAAAACTAACACTATCTCCTGCAAGTGGAAGCACAATTTTATATACAGACATTATTAATGCGGTGTATGATGTTGTATTTATAAGTAATAATTTAAATGTAGGGCCAAAAACATTTTCCCTCACTGTTGGTGAGGCAAATTTTTTAGATGGACATTACTACGATTTTGTTCCATCATATGCCATTCCATGGACATCTGCTAAAGCAAATGCAGAAGCAATGAGTTATTATGGATTACAAGGATATTTAGCCACAATAACAAACCCTGATGAAGCTCAATTATGCGGAGAATTATCACCTGGCACAGGATGGATAGGTGCAAGTGATGTAGAATCTGAAGGTGTTTGGAAATGGGTAACAGGGCCAGAAGAGGGAACCATTTTTTGGAATGGTAATCAATTTGGATCTGCCCCGGCAGGGATGTATTCAAATTGGAACGCAAATGAGCCAAACAATTCAGGGAATAATGAAGATTATGCACACATAACAGATGTTTCTGTGACAACCAATCCAGGATCTTGGAATGATTTACCTGATAGTACAGCTGGACAGCCGCCTCAATATACAGCTACTGGTTTTGTGGTAGAGTATGGAGGTATGCCGGGAGATCCTGAACTAAGCATCTCTGCGAGTACTACATTTAGTCCTCCTGAAATTTTATCAACAACCCCATCAACAAGTTGTGAAAATGAAGCCGCTAATCTTGAGGCAACATCAAATACAACAGATATTTTGTGGTTTGATGATGAATTTGGAGGCAACTTATTACATTCAGGAAACACATACAATCCAGTACTCAACTCAAATGAAACACTTTGGGTCTTAGCATCTGAAAATGGATGTCAAACAGGGATAAGAGTAGCCATAAATGCAGTAGTAACACCTAATGAAACCATAACTATTGCTCCTATAAATCCAATCTGTTTGGGTGATCCTAACCCATTACCTAACGAAATTGATGGAATTACTGGAACTTGGGACCCAGCGTTTGACCCCAATACTACAACAACATACACCTTTATCCCTGATATGGGGCAATGTGCAATCCCTCCTGCTCCTCTTGAAGTTGTTGTTAATCCGCTGATTACACCAACCGTTATTCCTATAAATCCTATCTGTTTAGGTGATCCTAACCCATTACCTAACGAAATTGATGGAATTACTGGAACTTGGGACCCAGCGTTTGATGCAACAACGACAACAGAATATACATTTATTCCAAATATTTCTGGTTGTTTTGAAGAAGTAACTTTAGAAGTTATAGTATTGCAACAAATAACGCCTACATTCCAAATAGATGATATTTGTATTGGAGAAACTATTCCTACACTGCCAAATTCTTCTCAAGAAGAAATTAGTGGAACTTGGAGTCCTGCAATTAATAACTTAGCGACGACAACATACACATTCACTCCAGATCCAGGACAATGTGCAAATTTGACTACAGAAACAATTCAAGTTAACCCAACAAATACCCTAGCGATTACAACTGAAAATACCTCGGAACCTTTCAATAGTAACCAAATTATTGAAGTTACAGTAACTGGTGGAAGTGGTAATTATGAATATCAATTGGATGGAGGAAATTGGCAAACAAGTTCTATGTTTCAAAACGTAGTAGGATGCCAAGAACATATTGTTAAAGTTAGAGATGCAGAGGGTTGTAGTAACGAACCAGAATCTACGGTTACAATCTTATCATATCCTAAATTTTTTACCCCAAATGGTGATGGTTTTAATGATTTTTGGAATATAAAATGCCTTAGAAACAATGCAGGTTTAGTTTCAATATTTGATCGATTTGGAAAACTTCTAAAGCAATTTAAAACCACAAGCTCTGGTTGGAATGGGACTTACAACAATAACCTTATGCCAACAAGTGACTATTGGTTTTTGGTAACGTATTTTGATGAAAATGGAATTGAAAAAGAATTCAGATCTCATTTTACGCTAAGACGATAAAAATTAAAAATAAGCTTTCAATTGCACAGATCCAGTATGAATTGTTCGGCTCGTTTTGGTTTTTCTGCCAAAATAATTCAAATTCAAATCTAAAAACTTAGTGAGTTTTTTTTGGGCAATTAATGACCAAGTAAAATTTGTTCCAGGCTGTAGACCTTCCATCATTTGGTAGGCAACAGGAGTGTTTGCATTACCCTCAAAAGCATTTGAAAAATAGTTAAACTCTGCAGAAATAGAAGAACTCGTATTTTGATTCATGACCGCAGAAACTCCAAGTTTATGCTGTTTCAAATATTCTTTATCATTAATTAAATTGTCCTTTTGTTGAAACTGATAAAAAATATCAAAACGTTTATTATCATCTAATAAATATGAAATCTTTGGGTTCATCAAAATTTGATCTAATTCAAAATTTTTAGAAGAATAATTTTCACTTTCAGATTTGTTATTATTAAAATTAAATTGAAAATTTAAAAGCCATTGTTGCTGGATTTTATGCGTAAAATTCAATTGATGTGCATAGCTTTTTTGGGCAATAGAACCAAAAGATAAAACATTCTCCAACTCAGTTTCCGAAAAACTATAGGACACTGTATAGTGTTGTTTGCCTCTATTAAAAAACAATTGGTTTCGAAAATTGGACTGCAATGCGAGTTGATTTTCTGGGTTGGATTGAAATGGATTTAAATTGATATTTTGACCATCGTTTCTTTGTTTTCTATCGATTAAAAATGAGGTTTGATTATAAAAATGAGACCAAAAACGTTTAGCTTTATTAGAAGACCCACTCCATTGAATAGGATCAATTGTAAGCGATTGACTCAAGCGGTTCTGGTGTGTTCGAATATAAACTTGATTTGGCAAAAGCACTCGAATATACGTTGCTTGATCTTGAAATTGTGCAACTTCAAATTCTTCAAGTTCTTGAATACCATTACCATTATAATCAAACCACACAAAGCTACCTTGGCCTGGCTCAACTTCAACATAAGTAAAATCTTGTTGGGGGAGTTGCCCTGAACTCGTTTCATAAACAGTTTGCCATTGAACTAAATTTTTGGCCAACTTTTGATCATAAAACAATCTTGAATTAAGTATTTTTTGAATTGATTTATTTTCATCTTCAGGCTTAAAAACTCTATAATTTGCATATAAACTCAAATTGGAAGTTTCACTTCGAATCATTTGAGTATTAGCATAGTAGGTGTCAGAGGTATTAACTCGTTTCAAAGTGTTATTTTGCACACTGTCATTATGACGTTTGATGTACCCTAATTTCATAAAAACTTTGGTTGAATCTCCAACGCCTATAAACGTTTCGTAGGCACTAAATTTTTGACTTTGAAGGTCTAATTCTTCCGATGGAAGTTTAGTGATTTTATTTTGTTCTGTAGAAAATTTAACGCCTGGCCAAAATACCCCAACGTCGTATTTGAGCTGAGATAAAGAACGAAAAAAAGTGGACTTTGATTGCGCGCCGTTTGTATTTAGAACACTAGAATTTGTTCTGAACTCAAAATTCTGTAGACGTATATTTGAATTTAAAATATGGCGATTTCCATTAAATTCCTTTGAAAAATTCAGATGCTGATATTTGTAATTGACTTGATTTGAATCCGTATTATAAAAAGAAACTCCAGCGTTCACAAAAAGCTGATCGCCAAAATCTGAAACAACTTGATTACTTGTCGGTTGATCCAAATTCCAATCTCTATTAAATTCAGGATTATATAACCCTTGCAGATTCCTAAAATCTTTATGAATATAATCCATTTCGGAATCCATACTAATGTTCCATTTATTAGATTTAAGAATATGTTGTTTTACTGCCATTCGTGTTGCAAAGCCATCATTGTCATCATCGGAAATCCCCGAAAATGTATTAAGATCATTTTGACTTGCTGCTAACTCAAAGTCAACAGTCGTTTTTTCATTTGGAATATATGCTCCGTTTAATACTGCAAGTTGTAGTTTAACTGGTGCAACAAGCTGTACAATTGGCGCATAACTTCCTTGCATTTGACCAGAAATGGGCGACACATAGCTGTAAATATTTGAAATTGCCGTTGAATTTGATAACGTATAGTTTCCTTGTTGTTCCCCTACAAACAAAAAATTAACTTGATATAAAGTGTCCTCTGAATTGTTAGAAAACACAAAAATTTCCTCGCCATTAACAATTTCTTTCTTATATAAAATTCTATTTTCACTAAACTCTGCTGGGGTTGCAGATGGTGCAGTCATAAGCGATTTGTCATCTCCAGCGTTGGACAATATTTGAGCCTGATTGGCATTCAAATTTTGTTGTAATGGCTGATTTTTCAAATCATTTTCATTGTAAAATGATACCCCAAATTTAAGCTTTTCTGAATCATATTCAGCGGCGGCATAGCCTACAAATCTTGTGTAATTGCGTTCGCTATATTGATAATCAACAGTAATTCGCATTTCGGAAGTAATAGGATATGTTGGATTAAAAATGATTTCCCCAGCATTATAATCAATGATATAATCTTTAGTCGCTCCACGTTCCAAAGTAATTCCATTGACATATACGGTCTCACTTCCAGAAACAACCAATACAAACAACTCATTATTTGGTCCTTTAAGTTTATATGGTCCTTGATTACCTTCTTGGGCAGTAAATTGACTCGTTATAAACTGTCCTCGTACCAATGCTCCAGAAGCATAGGCAGATGTTTTTGATGTATTGTGTTGAAAAACAGAACTAACAGAAAGCCCTTGCACTCGTTTTGAAAATTCGGCAAAATAAGAGCGGTAGTTTTCCAGATCTATATCTCCAGCACGTAATGCCCATTGATCTGTAAAAGCCTCAATAAACACCTGATCAAACTCATCTAAACGTTGAGAATAACCACTCTGTTGTAGAGGAATATTGGCATCTTGAATAGATGCTCTAAGTGTTACTTTTTCACTAATTTTTCCACTAATTTGTAAATCTAACTCACTATTTAAAACAGAATTTTGATTGTTCCCAATAGTTACACCTCTTGAAATACTACCAGAAGTTGTTAGGCCATCAAAAGGAACAACTTCTTGTATCGGGTTAGATTCCGATATTTGAAACAATTTGTCCAAAGTCCCCGTTGAATTTACAATAACTGAAGTATCAATTTGCTTATACGTTTTGGTTAAAAATTCAGGGTATTTTAAATAAGTAACCTCAATTGAATCTGTCTGTGGAAGCGTATTTTTAAAGTTTAAAACTCCTTTTTTAAAATCTATAAAATAAGAAGCTGTATCAACAGAAACGCCATTGGAATCCACAATTTTAAAATAGGAAGGATTAATACTCAAACTGTCTAAAACAATGGTTTTATTTGTCGCCATTTTTTTTGTTTGGTACAAAGTCTTTGAGTCTTGTGCCAAAACATAAGATGAAAAAAATAAAATTACAGAAATAAAAAACCTGTGCATACTTAGTTTTAACTACAAAAAAGCGAAAATATTTTGTTGATACTTTTCAATAAAACTCTAAAATTATTTAGTGTAAAAGTAAGGCTTTAATTATTTTAGCTAAAATATTCAATTTAGGCTATGAAAATTGTTTCATACAACGTTAATGGAATTCGAGCCGCTTTAAAAAAGGGGTTTTTGGAATGGTTAGTTGCTACTAACCCAGATGTGATTTGTTTGCAAGAAATTAAAGCCCAAGAAGATCAACTAGATCTTAGTCTATTTGAAGCTGCTGGTTATCCTTATAATTACTGGTTTAGCGCTCAAAAAAAAGGCTACAGCGGTGTAGCTATTTTATCCAAAACAAAACCCAAAAATATAGTTTTTGGAACTGGAATTGAATCCATGGATTTTGAAGGCCGAAACATTCGTGCAGACTTTTCTGATATTTCTGTAATGAGTCTGTACCTTCCATCTGGAACTAATATTCAACGTTTGGAACACAAGTTTGAATATATGGATTTGTTTAAATCTTATATTGATGAATTAAAAAAAGAAGTTCCAAATTTGATTATTTGTGGCGATTATAATATTTGCCATGAGGCCATCGACATACACGATCCTGTTCGAAACAAAAATGTTTCAGGTTTTTTGCCTGAAGAACGTGAATGGATGAGTAATTTTTTAAAAAGTGGATTTGTTGATGCCTTTCGTCATCTAAATAAAGCGCCGCACCAATACAGTTGGTGGAGTTACAGAGCTAATGCACGTGCCAATAACAAAGGGTGGCGACTAGATTATACATTAGTTTCAACCCCTTTAAAAGAAAATATAAAGAGAGCCGTTATACTATCAGAAGCAGTACATAGCGATCACTGTCCTGTACTATTAGAATTAAATCAATAAAAATAAAAATCATGTTTAAACACTTCGTTCTTTTATCCGTATTTGCACTTACAACCACGTCTTGTGTATCTTCAAAGTTGTATAAAGAGCTAGAGGGGAAATACAATACCCTAAAATCAGATTATGATGAATTGTCTGGAAATAATGATCAAGAAATTCTCCAGAAAAAAGAACTCCAAGAACAACTGAGGGCACTTCAAGAAGCTTTTGATGACGTACAATCCGAGCGCGATCAGCTGGCTCAAGAAGTTGAAGCACTTCAAAAAAAATATAATAATTTAGATGCTGCATATTCTGCATTGGAGCAAAACAGCTCAAAGTCTATAGAAGAAAATGCACAAAAAAACAGAGAACTTCTTGCTCAACTTGAGGCAAAAGAACAAGCATTAGTTGCAGAAAATGATCGGTTGATGCGACTTGAAGCAGATATGCAAGAACGTTCGCAGCGTATTGCAGAATTGGAAGCATTGATAGCAGCAAAAGATCAAGCAATGACCGATTTAAAAAATGCTATTTCTAGTGCACTTACTGCTTTTGAAGGCAAAGGACTTACTGTTGAACAACGCAACGGTAAGGTTTATGTGTCTATGGAAAATAAACTTCTTTTTAAATCTGGAAGTTGGTCTGTAGGATCAGATGGACGCAAAGCGATTGTTCAACTTGGAAAAGTTCTTGGCGAAAATCCAGACATTGCTGTTTTGATTGAAGGACACACCGACAATGTGCCGTTTTCTAATGGTGGCCAAATATCTGGAAACTGGGATTTATCCACTAAGCGTGCAACTTCTATTATTGCAATTTTAGGTGAAAATGATGCAATTAATCTTGAAAATTTAACCGCTGCTGGTCGCAGTGAATATGCACCAATTGCAACAAATGAAACAACCGAAGGAAAAGCAAAAAACAGACGTATTGAAGTTGTTTTAACTCCAAAACTTGATGAAATTTCTAAACTTCTAAATACTAATTAATGGAATATACATCACTTCCAAATACCAACATTAAAGTAAGTAAGATTTGCCTTGGTACAATGACTTGGGGCAACCAAAATACAGAAGCTGAAGGATTTAGTCAGATGGATTATGCTTTAGAACGAGGTGTCAATTTCTTTGATACAGCAGAGCTGTATCCTGTTCCAGCTACAAAAGAAACGCAAGGGCAAACAAGTAAAATTATTGGAAATTGGCTAAAAAAAAGTAACAATAGAGACAAAGTAATTCTTGCAAGTAAAATTGCTGGTCCTGGAGACTATACTGCACATATTAGAACTACAGGGTTTGGAGGCACATCAATCCAAGAGGCTATTGAGCTAGAACTCAAAAGATTACAAACAGACTATATTGATTTATACCAATTGCATTGGCCAGAACGTCAGACCAATACCTTTGGGGTAAGAGATTTTAAACCTAGTCCAAACGATCCTTGGTTGGATAATTTCAATGAAGTGTTACATGAGCTTAATAATCTTGTAAAAGCAGGAAAAATTAGAGCTTATGGACTTTCCAACGAAAAAGGCTGGGGCACTATGCGCTATGCTGAAGAAGTTCGAAAAGATAATTTACCCAAAATTAGCACCATTCAAAATGCTTATTCTCTTTTGAATCGTGTATTTGAAGGCGACTTAGCAGAAATATCTCTTCGTGAAAATATTGGTCTATTGGCCTATTCGCCATTGGCTTTTGGGGTGCTTTCTGGAAAATATATCAAAGGCACTGCTGCTGATAATGCACGACTGAAATTGTTTCCTAGGTTTGCTCGATACAGTAGTGCACAATCAACTGAGGCTACAAAACAGTATTTGGACTTAGCAAATGACATTGGGATCTCACTAACAACGCTGTCCTTGGCTTTTGTAAATCAACGCCCGTTTGTAACCAGTAATATCATTGGAGCAACAAATTTGGAACAGCTTGAGGAAAATATTAATAGTATAGAAACTAAATTATGCGAAGACACATTGACTAGAATCAATGAAATCCATGCAAAAATTCCAAATCCAGCGCCTTGATTTTAGGATTTATTAGCCAATTGACCACAAGCTGCGTCAATGTCTTTACCTCGAGATCTTCGGACAGTTACTGTTATATTATTGGCTTCAAGCATTGAAACATAACGGTCTATGATTGAGGATTTTGCTTGCTTAAATTCCCCATCATCAATGGGGTTATATTCAATAATATTAACTTTACTTGGTGCAAATTTGCAGAAGTCAATTAGGGCTTGAATATCTTTTACTGTATCATTGACACCCTCCCAAACAACATATTCATAAGTAATTTGACGTTTCGTTTTGGTATACCAAAATTGCAAAGCCTCACGAAGATCTTTAAGGGGAAATGTTTCATTAAATGGCATAATTTGAGTTCGAACCTCATCCCGTGCAGAATGTAATGATACAGCTAAATTAAATTTGACCTCATCCTCTGCCATTTTTTTTATCATTTTTGGAACTCCAGAAGTCGATACTACAATACGTTTTGGAGACATTCCAAGTCCTTCATCAGAAGTGATTTTTTCTATAGCTTTTAGAACATTATTATAATTCATTAGAGGCTCACCCATTCCCATAAAAACAATATTAGTAAGCTTTCTATCATGATACAGACGACTTTGTTTATCAATGGCTACAACTTGGTCATAAATTTCGTCGGGGTTTAAATTACGCATACGTTTTAACCTAGATGTCGCACAAAATTTACAGTCTAGACTGCATCCCACTTGAGAAGATACACAAGCTGTTGTTCTCTTTGGAGTTGGAATAAGTACAGATTCTACAACAAGACCATCATGCAATAGAATGGCATTCTTTAGCGTTCCATCTGAGCTTCGTTGCATAGTGTCCACTTCAATATGGTTTATACTAAAAGCATCGTTTAATAATTGTCGAGTTTCAAGAGATAAATTGGTCATGTCATCAAATTGATGGACCCCTTTTTTCCACAACCACTCATAGACTTGTTTCCCCCTGAAAGCTTTATCGCCATGTGAAGTAAAAAAAGCTATCAATTGCTCTTTTGAAAGTGCACGTATGTCTTGTTTAGTTTGACTCAAATAAATACAATTATAAGATAAAAAAAGCCTCTAAGGAGGCTTTGTATGTTTTAAAGAATAAGCATGGCGTCGCCATAACTGTAGAATTTATATTCTTCTTTTACAGCTTCTTCGTATGCTTTCATTACAAAATCGTAACCTCCAAATGCAGAAGTCATCATAAGCAATGTAGATTTTGGCGTATGGAAATTAGTTATCATACAATTGGCAATTGAAAAATCATATGGTGGAAAAATAAATTTATTGGTCCAGCCACTAAATTCATTAAGTGTTCCACTAGAGGACACAGAACTTTCTACAGATCGCATCACAGTAGTTCCTACTGCGCAAATTCTTCGTTTTTCTTTTAAAGCTGTGTTGATTGTTTGTGTAGCATTTCTATCTATGATAATTTCTTCACTATCCATCTTATGTTTAGAAAGGTCTTCAACCTCAACAGGATTAAAAGTTCCCAATCCAACATGAAGAGTAAGTTCTGCAAAATTAATTCCTTTGATTTCAAGACGTTTTAACAAATGTTTTGAAAAGTGCAAACCTGCTGTTGGTGCTGCTACTGCCCCTTCATTTTTAGCGTAAATTGTTTGGTATCGCTCTTCATCTTCTGGTTCAACTTCTCTACGAATATATTTTGGAAGAGGTGTTTGACCTAATTCCGTTAATTTTCTTCTAAATTCTTCGTATGATCCATCAAATAAAAATCTAAGAGTTCTTCCTCTTGATGTGGTATTGTCAATAACCTCTGCAACTAAACTCTCATCATCACCAAAATAAAGCTTATTGCCAATACGGATTTTTCGAGCTGGATCGACTAAAACATCCCAAAGACGTTGTTCTGCATTTAGTTCTCTTAGTAAAAATACTTCAATACGAGCACCTGTTTTTTCTTTATTGCCAAAAAGCCTTGCTGGAAATACTTTGGTATTATTTAAAACCATAACATCTTCTTCATCGAAGTAGTCTATAAGATCTTTAAAGTATTTATGCTCAATGGTTTGTTTTTCTCTGTTCAATACCATTAGGCGCGCCTCATCTCTGAGCTCCGAAGGGTATTCTGCTAGAAGGTGTTCTGGTAAATCAAAGTTAAAATGGGATAATTTCATATGTATTTATGTTTTGAAGTTGCAAATATACAATCACAAAATAGGCGTTGTCAAGTAAATAGGGGTTTATTTTTTAACTATTTTATTGTAAATCCAATAGTTTTAAGATCATTCCAAAAGTCTGGATATGATTTTGAAACTACCTCTGCATCATCAACAAAAAGTTGTGTTTTTAGCGCAAGAGGCGCAAATGCCATAGCCATCCGATGATCGTTATAGGTGCTAATCACAACACCTGGATTTAAATCCAATGGCGATTTCAGTTGTAAGCTGTTATTTGTAATATTTATGGTTGTTCCTAATTTTTGAATTTCATTTTGAAGGGCCACCAACCTGTCTGTTTCTTTAATTTTAAGCGTATGCAACCCTGTCAAATCACAATCTATTTTCAATCCTAAACATGTTACAGCAATAGTTTGTGCGATGTCTGGAGCATTTGATAAATCGATAGATAAGCAATTTGGATATGAGGTTTCAATTTTTTTTAAAATGAGCGTAGTTCCGTTAAATGTACTTTCTACACCCAAATCTTTATAAATATTTTGAAGTATTGCATCGCCCTGTAAACTTGTGGACTTATATTCTGAAATGGCAATTTGAGTGCCTACTGGACTAAGTGCAACAATACTGTAAAAGTAAGATGCTGAAGACCAATCGGATTCTACAACAAAAGTTTTTGAAGTTAATTGACAAAATGGAAATACTGTAATAGTATTGGTTTCAAAACTAGTTTGAACGCCCAATTCATTAAGTAATGAAAGTGTCATTTTTATATATGGTGTAGAGGTAATTTCTCCCTCCAAATGAAGTGTTAATCCATTTTCTAATGTTGGCGCAATGAGTAGTAAAGCAGAAATATACTGACTGCTAACATTGGCTTTCATCTGTACGTTGCTTTTTGTAAGCGTTTTGCCTTCTATCAATAAGGGGGGATAACCATCATTTTTGGTGTAGGAAATTGAGGCTCCTAAAGTGTTCAATGCATCTACTAAAATTTTAATTGGGCGTTCTTGCATTCGCGAAGAACCTGTTAGTGTTGTTGTTTTCCCCAAGCGCGTTGCATAATATGCAGTCAAAAAACGCATAGCTGTTCCTGCATGATGAATATCTACAACCGAAGCGTTTGATTTTAGAGCTTTTTGCATCAATTGGCTGTCATCTGAATTGGATACGTTTTTTATTTCTAATCCTTCAAATAGTGCTTGAAGCAATAAAACTCTATTAGATTCACTTTTAGAACCTGTTATTTTCAATTCAGAAAATGAATTAATCTTGGATTTTTTCAGTTGAATCTGCACTTTTATTTTAATTTTTGATTGGAATGATGACGGTTATGATCTCGTTTTGTCTTTACATCTAGCTTTTTGTCAAAAGCGGCTTGTAGATCTACGCCCGTCTGATTTGCCAAACAAAGCACCACAAAAATAACATCGGCCAATTCCTCACCTAAATCTTTGTTCTTATCAGATTCCTTTTCGCTTTGCTCTCCATAGCGGCGTGCAATAATACGAGCTACCTCCCCTACTTCCTCTGTAAGTTGTGCCATATTGGTAAGCTCATTAAAATAGCGTACCCCATGAGTTTTAATCCATTGATCAACTGTTTCTTGTGCGTTTTGAAGATTCATAACTTTCTATTTTACAAAGAACTAAAGTAGTTAATGTCCTTTTCATATCAAATAATATCGTCTTAAATTCACTAAGAATTATTCACGATTTTTTGTGTCAATGATAATAGTAACTGGACCATCATTCAAAAGGTCTACTCCCATGTTTGCACCAAAAACTCCCGACTGAACTTCCTTGCCTAAATCGTGTTGTAATTGACGGATAAACTCCTCATACAATGGTATTGCAATTTCTGGTCGAGCAGCTTTTATATAACTAGGCCGATTGCCTTTTTTGGTTTGTGCATGTAACGTAAATTGACTTACAACTAGTGCCTCAAAATTTTGGTCAATTAAAGATAAATTCATCACGCCATTTTCGTCACTAAATATCCTAAGGTTTGAAATTTTTTTACTCAACCATTTTATATCTTCTGAAGTGTCTTCAGCAACAATACCTAAAAAAATAAGAGCCCCTGATGCAATTTGCCCTTCTATTTTATTATCAATTGTTATACTTGCTCTTGTTACTCTTTGAATCACTACTCTCATGCTGTATCGTATGAATCGGTTCGATAATTAGCCTCTTCACCTTGTAGAATTTGTAGATACGATTTGTAGCGCGATGACGCTATTTCGCCTGAATCAACAGCTGTTTTTACAGCACATTTTGGCTCATGTAAATGAAGACAATTGTGAAACTTACAATACGTTTTTATGGTCAATAACTCTGGAAAATAATGATCCAATTCTGCTGGCTCCATGTCTACAACACCAAATCCTTTAATGCCAGGCGTGTCAATAATCCTAGCGTCAAAACTTAAATCAAACATTTCCGCAAAAGTAGTTGTATGTTGCCCTTGTTGATGTTGCTCAGAAATGGCTTTGGTCTTTAAATTGAGTTGAGGTTCTATAGTATTTACAAGTGTCGATTTTCCTACTCCAGAATGTCCAGAGAACATACTAATTTTTCCTTTCATTTTTAATTTTACAGCTTCTAAATTTTCACTCAATTTGGCAGATATTTTAAGACAATCGTATCCAATTTTAGTATAAATTTGAATCAAATTTTCTACGATAAATTTAGTATCACTGTCGTAAGTATCCATTTTATTGAATAGCAAAATAGCTTCAATCCCATAAGCTTCGGCAGTAACCAAAAAACGATCTATAAAACTTGTAAATGTCGGTGGATTGTCAATGGTAACTAACAAAAAAACCTGATCAATATTACTTGCAATGATGTGGGTTTGCTTGGAAAGATTTACAGATTTTCTAACAATATAATTTTTCCGTGTATGAATAGTTTTAATGACACCGGTCTCTTTATTATTACTCGTTTCTAAATCAAAATCAACAACATCACCCACTGCAATAGGATTTGTGCTTTTGATGCCTTGCATGCGGAACTTCCCTTTGATACGGCACTCATAAAAAGCACCGCTCAAAGCTTTGACCGTATACCAACTACCTGTCGATTTATAAACCGTTCCCGTCATATATTAAACATCTTTGGAAACACAAAGAAACAAATTTCTTTTTACACCATTTTGTGTTCAAAATTATACCCACTAAAAAAGGGTGCAGTTGCACCCTTTTTTTTATCCTTTCAAAATTTGTTTTTGATGATTGATGGATTCTTGATGAATGGCCTTAAAAAGTTTTAGGATAAACTCCTCACTTAGACTATGCTGCTCCCCTTCAAGAACCATTTTACCTAGAATTTCATTCCAACGTTTGCTCTGTAAAACGGCAACATTTTTCTCTTTTTTTAAAGCGCCAATAGCTTCTGCAACTTTCATTCTTTTTCCTAATGTTTCTAAAAGTTGATGGTCTGCGACATCAATTTGTGCGCGTAATTTTTGAAGCTCACTAGTATAATCTGCTTCTGTAGTACTTTCATTACGGATTTTTAAATCTTTAGTGTACTGAATAAGTGTGCTTGGTGTAATTTGCTGTGCAGCATCACTCCATGCATTATCGGGATCAAAATGAGTTTCAATCATTAGACCATCAAAATTTAAATCCAAAGCTGTTTGACATACATCAAAAACCATATCACGCTTTCCTGTAATGTGCGAAGGGTCATTGATTAGTGGTAGGTCTGGAAATTTCGTTTGTAACTCAATGGCCAATTGCCATTCTGGGTTGTTTCTATATTTTGATTTTTCATAAGTTGAAAACCCTCTATGAATGACTCCTAATTTTTTAATATTTGCCGAAGCCAATCGCTCTACAGCACCAAGCCATAATGCAAGGTCTGGATTAACAGGATTTTTAATCAAAACAATTTTATCGGTTCCCTCCAATGCATCTGCAATTTCTTGAACAATAAATGGACTTACTGTTGAGCGTGCACCAATCCAAAGCAAGTCAATATCATGTTCTAGTGCCAACTCTACGTGTGCTCTATTGGCTACTTCTGTTGCTGTTTTTAGGCCTGTTTCTGCTTTTACTTTTTGGAGCCATTTGAGACCCAAAGCACCTACGCCTTCAAAATTACCTGGGCGAGTTCGAGGTTTCCAAATCCCTGCTCTATAATAACTAACATCTGAATCTTTAAGTTCGTGAGCAATTTTTAAAACTTGCTCTTCTGTTTCTGCACTACATGGTCCTGCAATGACTAGCGGATGATCTAATTTTAAATCATCTAACCATGTTCTAAGTTGTTTACTATTTTCCATAGTGGTGTTGGTTTAAGAAATTCCTTTAAGTATTGTTTTTATATAATTTGTGTTTTTCATTTCGTTTCGAATAGCTTCAAAATCTTCGGACTCCATTAATTTTTTGAAGTGCGTCAAATTTTGAATATACTCGTCTAATGTTTCAATAACATTAGTTTTATTTTGTTCAAAAATTGGGGTCCACATCTCTGGTGAGCTTTTTGCTAGCCGTACTGTAGACTCAAATCCACTCCCAGCCATATCAAAAATATTGCTTTCGTTTTTCTCTTTGTCAATAACTGTTTTACCAAGCATGAATGAACTAATATGAGATAGGTGAGACACATAGGCAATGTGTTTATCATGATCTTTTGCGTTCATATGTCGAATACGCATCCCAATAGATTCAAAAATTGAAATCACCTCTTTTGAACATTTTGCGTCTGTTTTTTCAATATCACAAATGATATTAGTTTTGTTTTTGAATAGCCCCTCATGTGCCGCTGTTGGTCCAGAAAATTCTGTTCCTGCAATAGGATGATTGGCCAAAAACTGTGATCGTTTCGGATGGTCATCTACAACCTTGCATATAGCCTCTTTTGTAGAACCCATATCAACAACAATCCCATGTTTTGGAATAAAATCTAAAAGCATTGGGAGAAGCTTTAATGTTGCATTTACAGGGATAGCCAAAATCACTAAATCGGCATTTTTCACATCATCAAAAATGGCTTTTTTATCGATCAATCCTAATTCTAAAGCTGTTGTCAAATGCGCTTCATTATGATCTATCCCATGCACAACAACTTCAGGTTTTAGAGCTTTTAAATCCAAAGCAAAACTTCCTCCAATGAGTCCTATACCTATAACATATACATTTTTCATACAGTACGTTTTATGGCTTCATTAATAGACTTTTCTGATGCGCAAAGCGAGAAACGAACATATCCATTCCCATTGGAACCAAAAATAGTTCCAGGGGCTATAAATATATTTTTTTTATAAAGTAATTCATCAATAAATTCCTCTGAGTCGATGCCTAGTGGAAGCTTTGCCCAAACAAACATTCCCGATGTTTTTTTATCAAAATCACAACCCAATTGTGTGGCCAATTGCCATACAAGTTGTCGGCGTTTTTCATAAATAGCATTCAATTCTTTAAACCATTGTTTTGATGATTTAAGTGCTTCTATGGCTCCTTTTTGAACACCATAAAACATTCCAGAATCCATATTGCTTTTTACCTTAATCACATTTTCTATATGATGCGCAGCACCCGAAAGCATACCCACACGCCAACCTGCCATATTAAACGTTTTACTCAAAGAATTTAGCTCTAAACAAACATCTTTGGCTCCCTCAAAATTGAAAATACTTGTTGGATTATCATTTAAAATAAAGCTATATGGATTGTCATTGATCAATAAAATATTGTGTGCTTTCGCAAATTGAATCAATGCTGATAAGTGCGATTTTGATGCCTTTGTTCCTGTTGGCATATGTGGATAATTTACCCACATGAGTTTTACTTTAGACAAGTCCATTTTTGTTAATTCATCAAGATTTGGTTGCCATTGCGATTCGTGTTTTAAATCATAAAAAATTGGCGTTGCCCCCAATAACTTTGTAACAGAACTATAGGTTGGATAGCCAGGATTTGGGATAAGTACAGCATCACCTTCATTGAGGTAAGCCATCGAAATATGCATAATTCCTTCTTTACTTCCCATGAGTGGGAGAATTTCAGATTCAGAATTCAATTCTACACCATAATTCTTTTTATAAAAATCAGAAATGGCCATTCTTAATTCTGGCAACCCTTGATAACTTTGATATTTGTGTGCGGTTACATCTGAAAGGCTAGTATTGAGCGCCTCAACCACTTGTGGTGGCGGAGGTAAATCTGGACTTCCTATCCCCAAATTAATTATTGGCTTACCCTCTGATAAGAGCGCCCGTACTTCCTTCAATTTTCTTGAAAAATAATACTCCTCTACGGTATGTAATCGTTGGGCTACACTACTCATTGCTTAGCATTTTTATATTCTCCTAAAACTTTAAATTCTTCAGCCATAATGGTCATAATGGACTTTGCTTTTTCATAATCTTCATAGGCATCAAAAGTTACATCCACGAAAAAAGCATATTTCCAAGGCGTATCAATTTTTGGTAGAGATTGTATTTTCGTCAAGTTCAATTTGCAGTCACTCATGACATTTAGCATCGCCGCCAAACTTCCTCGTTTGTGGTCTAACATAAACTTTAATGAGGCTTTATTAATCTGTGCAGATGAATTTTGATGGCGTTCTACAATAACAAATCGGGTTTCGTTTTGCTTGATCGTTTGAATGCTTTTTGCTAATATTTTCAATTGATAAATTTCGGCTGCGGCTTCGCTTGCAATGGCTGCAATACCTAAAAGTTGCTGGTCATGAATTCGTCTTGCCACCTCTGCTGTATCGCTATCCTCTACCAATTTGATATGTGGATATTGATCAAAAAACAATTTGCACTGCAATAAAGCCATTGGATGTGAGTGAACTTCTTTGATATCCATTATATTTTGGCCAGATAGCGCCATTAGATTATGCTGTACGTCCAAATAATACTCGCCTGTAATGTAAAGTTCATTAGTATCAATTAATGCATAATTTGGAATAATTGAACCTGCAATAGAATTTTCAAGTGCCATAATCGCTGCATCAGCTTTATGTTGAGTAAGACTACACACCACTTCATTGAATGTCAAAAAAGGTAAGACTTCAACAGCATTTAAAAAATAACTTTTTGAAACGATATCGTGAAACGATCCTTGAATTCCTTGTATGGCAACTTTTTTTATCATAAAAAAAAATCTCGGCTTTTGGACCGAGACTTACATTGAATTTTATTGTTTAAAATTATACAAACAAAGTCTCGTTCTTTTCGCTAAAAAAGAAATAAAACCAGCTATATGTTGTATAATTTGTGTGTTTCATCATTGATAATGAACGGCTAAAGTAAATATTTTTTTTTCAAAACAAAATTGAATTTTATTTTTTTTAAAATCTAAAGAGAGTTTTCGACAATTCTAAAATAAAATAGATTAAAATTGAAGAATATTTATTTTTTAGGGTAAATTTTGAGATACACTCAATCAATTTATAAAGATCAAAGATCCTGTGTAGAGTTCTGATACATCTACATTTAGTGGCTCATTGACTGAGATTAAATTTCCTGTACTACGCAATACTCCACTCAAAGACTGAATAGGGTGCACAGTGATATCATGACTACTACGATGAGAAATTTCGACATCCTGTGCCAAAAGATTTGCACCAAAAAAAGCTGTAGTACCAGAGTAAAACCCTACAAATAGAGTGTCTGTGCTCCCCGAAATGAAAAATTGGGAGATGTTATTAGAAACAACACTTACACTTTCATTCTGAACATGTAAATTAAAATCTCCAGAACTTATATTATCTTGATTAAAATTTTCAGAAATCAATTTAAGATTTGGAAACGTCAATATTCCTTCCGATTTGATGGAGTATTGTGTATTGCTTCGTATTTCTTTAAGATTTGGAGTTGTTACAAAAATTTTCGTTGGTGCATAGTTTCGCACCCAATTACATTGATTATTATCATTTAGCGTCAATAAGCCAGTATTATCAATGGTATAATTTACATCAGAAATAAAATGCTCTCCTGACTCTATTTTAAGTTTATGCTCCGAACCTTGTAAAAGAGTTAGTTCTATATTTTCGTTGACTAAAATTCGATCAAATGGATCAATATTTTGTTCTATTGTTATCACATCACCTGCAGTTTGAATACAATCCGGAGCATTATCTTTGTCACAAGACAACATTAAAAAGATTATACCATAAAAAAGAAATATTCTCATAATCGTATTCCAAGACTAAATTCTAAGGCTTCAGCCTTTGCCGCATGTGATTTTAAAGTTGCACTTACAAACCATTTTGATGACAAATAATGCTTCATTCCAATTCTATTGTACACACGCCCTTCAAAATCAAAAGGCGAATATACATAATACCCTAATTGTGTTTGCACTGAAAATCTTCCAAAAAGAAGTTCATGACCAACATAAACCCCAATGCGTTTGTAATCCAAATCATTATCAATATTATTTTCTGGATAGGCGACACTTTGATAATAAATATATTCTTTTAAAAATTTTGAATTGAAATATTCGCTACCAATCATAATTAAACTTTTTGGATTTAGGCGTTTTTCTGCAAAAGCTGAAAAGATATAAAAAGGAAACTGAGGCGACCCTAGCACATCACTTTGATTGATTCCAGTTCGAAATATCAACCCAAACCTTATTTTTTTGTTTATACCCTCATTGATGGTTTCTAGTTCTTTAGTTTTTATATTATCGTCTAGAGCAGCAGTAAGACCAACATTAAATGTAACGGAATTGATACTCGTATTTGGTGCCTTTATATTGGCATTGGATAAATGCAATAATGTTGCTCCAGCTTGTATACCGATAGGGCCAAAAATTTGAGGACGGACATAATTAAGCATCAAATATGTACCACTCAATAAATCAGAACCAAAAGCTATATTTTTTGGGTTTTTAAATTTATCATAAGGATTTGTGGCATAAGAAACCCCTTGTGCGATTCGAAGCATCAAACGTCTTTTTAAAAAATAAAAATTGTAATGTCCATATAGTCCATAAGATGAGCCTAGCGTTGAATTGTTAAAATTTTGAACGACAAAAGAAGCCCCAAATTCGGGAAAATTGTACTGAGAATGCCATATTTTTTTTCCAGAAACACGCTTATTCCAACCAATTATAAAACCATTGGGATGCCCTTGAATGAGATGAGTAATATTATCATTGTGGCGTGCAATATTGCCTGAATACAAGTTGATATCAATAAATGAGCTAGGGTTTTCTTCTTGAGCATTACTCAAAAAAAACAAACATAAAAAAGCATATTTAAGGATGTGTTTTATCATCATATAAGGCGGTGTAAAACTAATTAAATAACTCCGTAAAATCATATAAGCGAAAGAAAGATTTTTTTTTCATTTTATTATATATACATTTGCAGTCGACTAATAGAGGATAAATTTGATCTGATTGCAACCTCATAAAAAAAAGCTAAAACAGTATAGTTCCTTTTAGCTTGTTGCACTTATTTTTCCTCATAAAACAAAATTATGAGTTATTTATTTACATCTGAAAGTGTTTCTGAAGGTCACCCAGACAAGGTTGCAGACCAGATAAGTGATGCCATTATCGATCATTTTTTAGCTTTTGACCCACAATCCAAAGTCGCTTGTGAAACTTTGGTGACAACAGGGCAAGTCATTTTGGCTGGTGAAGTCAAATCTAAAACCTATTTGGATGTACAACAAATTGCCAGAGATACCATCAATAAAATTGGCTACACCAAAGGCGAATATATGTTTGATGGCAATTCGTGTGGCGTATTGTCTGCCATTCACGAGCAATCCGATGATATCAATAGAGGGGTAGACAAAGGAAATCCTGAAGATCAAGGCGCTGGAGATCAAGGTATGATGTTTGGTTATGCCACCAACGAAACTGAAAACTTTATGCCTCTGGCTTTAGATTTATCTCATCTGATTTTAAAAGAATTAGCAGAATTACGCAGAGAACATAAAGAAATTACATATTTACGACCAGATTCAAAAAGTCAGGTTACTATTGAATATAGCGACGATAATGTGCCATTGCGCATTGATTCTATTGTAATTTCAACCCAACACGATGATTTTTCTGATGATGAAAAAGAGATGCTTGATACAATTAAAAAAGACATCAAAGCCATTTTGATTCCTCGAGTAATCTCAAAATTACCAAAGGCGACTCAAGCACTTTTTAATGATGATATTACCTATCATATCAATCCTACAGGAAAGTTTGTCATTGGTGGCCCTCATGGCGATACTGGACTTACAGGACGCAAAATTATTGTAGACACCTACGGTGGAAAAGGTGCACACGGTGGTGGTGCATTTTCTGGAAAAGACCCAAGTAAAGTAGACCGATCAGCGGCCTATGCGATGCGTCATATTGCCAAAAATATGGTTGCTGCTGGGGTGTGCTCGGAAATTTTGGTACAAGTAAGTTACGCTATTGGCGTCGCCGAACCAATGGGAGTTTTTGTAGACACTTATGGCACGGCAAAAGTAAACCTCAGCGATGGGGCTATTGCACAAAAGATTACAGCACTTTTTGACCTGCGCCCTGCAGCCATTGAACAACGTCTAAAATTACGCTCACCCATGTATAGCGAAACTGCGGCTTATGGACATATGGGACGTACAAACGAAACTGTGGAAAAGATATTTTATCTACCCAATGGCGAAAAACGGGTGTTGGATGTAGAACTTTTTACTTGGGAAAAACTGGATTATGTTGAAGCAATTAAAACAGATTTTGAGCTTTAAAAAATAGAGTTTTTTGATATAAAAAATGCCACGCTGTGCGTGGCATTTTTTGTTAAGTATTTGTTTTTTTATAACTTTAACCTTGTAATGCTCCAAACATACTACAACCATGATGCCTAAAGTCATTTTAGTTTTTTAAATAACGCATTGATTTTAAGTGAATTATATGCACTTCGTGCTGGTACTAGTTATTTATTTGAGAAGTATTACCTAAAAGCTATCATTAATCTAACAATGGAAAAATTCACTTTTTTATGGCAATTATTAAACCTTATTGGTTTAGTTGCTGTAGTCGTATTACTTATTAAAATTTTAAAAAAAATCAAATAATGAAAACAAAAAATAGTCAGATATTAATTGGAGTAATTGCTTTTACAATATCATTAAGCTAAAAATAACACCTGAAAAGTATCAATAAATTTTATCATAACATCATAAATTATTTTAAGAAAATTAAACTATGAGTTTTGGAGCAGGACATATTCAAGACATGAATAATAGAATTAAACAAAACAGAAGTCTGAGGCCTTCTAAGTGTTCTAAATTCAAAGAAAATCACCGAAATAATATTGGTGTTGTAAGCAAACAATCCAAAACATCTAACTTTAAAACTGTTTCAAAAGAAAGCCTGAAAGAAATAAAAAAGGAAATACGTAAAAAGGCCAAATTAAGACAAAAAAAATTAACATAATTAGTGTACTACTCTTAATTTTCTGTTTAACCATATTAGTAAAACTTATAATTTGGTTAAATTAAAAACCAATAATGCCTCGCTTTTCGTGGCATTTTTTTATTTTAAGATCTATTCAATTTTTACAGCTCATAGCGGACCCGAAACGTGATAAATCGGGGTTGAATAAAATATTCCGTTGCACTTACAGAAACTGTCCCTGCATTACTCTGGCTTTGTGCTCGAGTATCCAATAAGTTTGTGGCTTTAATTTCATATTCAAATTTTGCATCTTCATCCTTGCGGTAGGACAATGATGCATTCCAAAATTCAAAGGTATTAATCGTACCATTTTCATCACTAAAATCATTATATGAATAATCCGTTCTAAACGTAAAGGACTTTAAAAATAAAGCGTCTAATTCTACAGTAGGACTTTTGGTGAAAAACTTGGTGCTGTTTTCTCCCAAATTATTGTCTTGTATCGAATAGCGATAACTTACATCTAAATTGGGTGCGGTACGGAAATTGGTACGCACTTGTGCTCTATAAGTTTGAGTGAAATTCTCATTAATTGATCGTCTATTTTGAATAAACTGATTGAATTTAGAATAATTAAAATTCGCTCTAAGAGTTCCACGAATTTTTCCAAACGTACGCTGAAAACGCCCATTTGCAGTAACACTTTCATCGGCAAATGGAGAATTGAATGGCGTTGAAACTCGAATCACACCACCTGGCTGAAATATTGATTCTGTACGAATATTATCAATACTTTTATTGTAGTTTATACTCGCAAATACATTGGTATAATTGAACATATTAAAGCTATAATAAAATAAATTTACATTGTGCGAAAGTGCATTTTCTAGGGCAGGATTTCCAGAAAACAACGCATTGTAATTATTTAACACCAGTCCGCTTGCAAAATTTGAAACATCTGTAAATTGTGTTTGCATGCTGTATGTTAAATTTAGGGTTTCACTCTTTTTGAGTTGTACGATGACATTCAAATCTGGTAAAAATCTAAAGAAATTATCCGTTGTTTTTTGACCAAACTGAGTATTATTGACATTGTATAAATGCGCCGAAACTCCTGGTGTAATTGTAAAAATTCCTGTTTTGAGGCGATAGTGAAGACCTAAATAAATATCAGAAAAATTATAATCAATGGCATTGACATCCAGTCCATCATTAATTGTTGGAGTGGTATCTAGCTGAGAATTATCATCTAAAAATTGAAAAATATTAGAATCAAACTTTTGATGACTTAAAATCGTCCCAAGAGTGAAATTGATATTACTCTTTTTATTTAAAATATTCCAATAGTCCAATTTGGCATCCAGTTGGTTGGACTGAACACGTTTTTGTTGTGCTAAATTATAATTACTTTGGTTATCATCTAAGCCCAAATTGGCTGCGGTACCACCATAGTTAAGTTTGTCTGCTAGAATGGCATTATAAAATGGATCTTCGTCCTTGATGACATGTTGTGCTTCGAGTGCAAAAATATTGTTCTCATTCAAAGTATAGTAATAATTCAAATTCTGGCTTACATTGTAGGGCGTCGTTTCTTCTAATTGGTCAATGTTGTTGTTGATGGATGAGAAAAAACGCTGGTCTTGCTCACTCTTAGACATTTGACCAAAAATATCATACTCCATTTGATTGTTGGCATTGGGCTGATATTTTGAAGATAATTTCAACATTCCCAAGTTATTTTCTTGAACAGTATTACTTTCAGTTCTTTCATCTGGAATATTCAAATCTGGATTGGTATATTGAATGGTTCTATTTTCCTGTAGTTCATTTCTACTGTTCGAAAAAATAGCAAATCCGCCCAAATCCAGTGTTTCCTTTGGAGACCAACTAAAATTTGTAGCACCAAATTTTGTATTGATATCTTTAGCACGATCATTTTGAAGCGTCAAAAATCCAATATCATTGCTCCCTAAATTCAAACTCGTTCCACTACTCAAACTTGGTCTTCTAAATCCGCCAGTGAAATTGAAATAATCTCTTCTGCTAAAAGCTACCTCCCCGATATTGTTTAAATCGCCAATAAAATTAATACTATAATCTGGGCTGTAATAAAATAGTTTTGGCTGTGCTAGATAGAGTGTCTTGTTGTCAGAATCACCAGCACCAGCGGTTACATTACCAAACCAAAAATTCTTTTTCCCTTCTTTCAATTTTATATTTATAGCAACATTATTTTGATTATTGGTCACGCCTCCAAGCTGACTCACTTCAGAATAGTTCTTTAAAACTTGAACTTTATCCACCGCATTTGAAGGGATATTTTTGGTCGCTAATTTTGTATCACCATCAAAAAAATCTTTACCTTCAACCATAAGTTTAGACACGACTTTCCCCTCAACTTCAACCTGACCATCGTCATTGATTTCTACTCCAGGTAAATTTTCTAAAACATCCTCCAATTTTCGCTCTGTTCCTTTATTGAAAGAATCGGCATTGTACACCAATGTATCCCCACTAATAGTAACGGGCATTTCGTAGGTAAGTTCCACCTCCTCCAAGGCATTATCTTCTTGTAAAGTGAAATTTTGTGTCACATTGGACTCTCCAGTTTCAAAAGCCTGAGTCATGGATTTCATACCAATATAACTGACTTGAATAGAGTAGGTTGTATTTTTTTTCAAATCTAGTCGATACTTTCCTTCGTCGTTTGTGATGCCATAAGAATCTAAAGCGCTTGTGGCTTTGTTAATGGCAATAACATTGGCCAGTTCTAATGGATTGCCCAATGAATCTTTGACAAACCCTTCCAATTTTACTTGAGAAAAAGACAGTCCAAAAAAGAACAGCAAAAGCGTGCTTAAGTAATATTTCATTATTCAAATTTTTAAATTAAATGTGGTAATTAGTTTCGTCTTCTATTTCCTCTACCACGGTACATCTCTCGCATTTCCTCCATTTTTTTCTTAACTGTAGCATTATAATCGGAACGAGAAATAACTTTTCCTTTATCAGGAGCTTGAATTTCAATTTTTTGTTGAGGATTTAACGTAATTTTATTGCACAATATTGTTGTACGATCGGCATTAACTTCAAGA
>CBFHNG010000008.1:29475-41825 GCA_965657165.1 Flavobacteriaceae bacterium | reverse complement strand
GGCGGAAAACCTGAGCCTGAAGATACAAATCTTGAGCAAACGGCATTGCGTGAGACATGGGAAGAAATAGGAGTAAAATCCAGTAAAGTAGAAATGGTATGTGCACTGACTAATTTATATATCCCACCAAGTAATTTTATGGTTTTTCCTTTTATTGGTTGTTCTAAGACTACTCCAAAATTTAAACTGCAACCCTCTGAGGTTGAGTCTATTGTGGAAATTCCATTACACAAGCTCCTAGAAGATTCATTTCAAACACATACAAAAGTATTAACTTCGTATGGCCCCACCGTTCAAGTACCTGCTTTTAATTTTGATGGACATATTATTTGGGGGGCAACCGCAATGATTCTGATAGAAATTGTAGACATGATAAAAGAAATTATAAAAAAATAACTTAGGTTTGCATTCGATTTCTATGGGATTATTCAAGACTAACATTTTTGGCCAGTATTTATTTATAAAAAAATGGATTATTCGCATTCTAGGAGTGATAAGCCATCAACGCTACCAAGGATTTAATGAATTAAAAATTGAAGGCTCTGATATTCTTAGAGAGCTTCCTGAAACAAATGTGTTGTTTATTTCAAATCATCAAACGTATTTTGCCGACGTCGTAGCAATGTTTCATGTGTTCAATGCTGCCCTAAGTGGTCGTGATGATTCTATAAAAAATGTGGGGTATTTATGGCATCCAAAATTGAATCTTTATTATGTTGCCGCCAAAGAGACAATGAAAGCAGGGTTACTTCCCAAAATATTTGCTTATGCAGGGTCAATTAGTATAGAAAGAACTTGGCGTGCTTCTGGAAAAGAGGTCAATCGTCAGGTAAAAATGAGTGATATTTCTAGCATTAAGAAGGCGCTAGGTGACGGTTGGGTGATTACATTTCCTCAAGGCACAACCACGCCTTTTAAACCTATTCGAAAGGGGACAGCGCATATCATTAAGCATTACAAACCTATTGTCGTACCTATTGTTATTGATGGTTTTAGACGTGCTTTTGATAAAAAAGGAATTCGTATCAAAAAGAAAAATATTCTGCAATCCATGGAAATTAAAGCACCACTAGAGATTGATTATGACAATGAAACCATTGAGCAGATTGTTGAAAAAATCGAATATGCAATTGAGCAACATCCTTCATTTCTTAAAGTGATTTCTCAAGAGGAACTTGCAGAAAATGAAGTGTTAAACAAAAAGCGTAGTTGGTAGTTATCCTTCTTCTATAACTTCCAGTTCTTTGTAATTTTGCTTTAAACGCTTTAATAATATCCCATATACTAAATAATAGAATCCTAAAAGAATTGCCGCTAATATTACGATTGTAATTAGTGTGACACCCCCAACAATGGCATAGAAAATATACAGGTCATTTGTATTTTCAAATTGTAAAATAGTGAGCTTTAAATCTGGGTTGTTTGAAAATTCTATGGCCGCTCCAACTATTGAAGAAATAAATAAAAATACTAAATTAAAAATCACATAATGTTTGACTGTTTTCCGTGTTTTTAGAATCTTTTGCATGAGCGATTTTGTAGAATCTGTATTAGATATTTCTTTATAGTTTTTGTAAAACATCACAAAAAAGTAAATCAAAATAGCATACCCAATTACCATCAACGGAATCATGATATGCTCTACGTTGTAGGTGTCAAAACGCTGTTGTGCTTCATTGTTTTTGGTGACTAATCCAATAAGTGACCAAAACCCAAATTCTAGTAAACTTATGATAAAAATCCACTTTACAATTGAAGATGATTTTTTATGCAAAAATTTATAAATCTCTTCTTTTGACAACTCTGGAAAATTTTGATGCCTATTCCAGTCTTTTTTTAATCGTTCTAATTCTTTCATAAATTAGGGATTTAGTTGTTTTTTTAATTTCTTCTTAACGCGGTTCATTTTTACGCGTGCATTCACTTCACTGATTCCTAGAGTTTGGCTTATTTCTTTGTAATTTTTATTTTCTAAATACAAGAATATCAAAGCTTTTTCAATATCATTAAGTCTTTTTATGGCTTCATAAATCAATTGAAGTTGTTGATCTTCGGTATCATCGTAGGCTTCTGTTTGAGGAATTTTATAAGAAAAATCATCAATATTCTGACTTTGTATTCTTCGTTTTGATTTTCGATACAACGTAATAGCGGTATTCAATCCTACTCTATACATCCATGTGCTAAATTTTGAGTCGCCACGAAATTTAGGGTATGCTTTCCAGAGTTGTATTGTAATTTCTTGAAACAAATCTTTGTGTTCTGCATCAGTTCTTGTGTATAAACGACAGATTTTGTGAATCAAATTCTGATGCTTTTGTACAAGTGTTACAAATTCATTTTCGTTAGTTGACTTCAAATTATTAAATTGGTTATCAATAAGACGCTATTTAACGAAAATGTTACCATTTTTTCTTATTTATTTTTGAACGCTAAAAGTTCTCCTGATTCAATGGCAATGGGGAGTATATTTTGTCTTGGTGGAAAAAGGCAGGTTGTATAGTCGGAATAACGACAGGGGGGATTGTATAAATAATTAAAATCCAAGGTTACTTTTCCGTTGGTCTTGGGTAAATCAATATACATGTATCGACCGCCCCCATAGGTGGTATTGCCAGAAGTGGCATCGCCTACCATTATCCAACCTTGCTCGCCTACATCAAGAGAATAGAGTTTTCCATTATAATTGAATTGTACGCTTCCTATAAACTTTGCAACATCATTAACTCCCAATTTTGAGGCTACCGATTCTGATTTGGAAGTTGAAAAATATTCAAAATCTGCTTCAAAAATAAAATCTGAATTAGGCGCATAGTTTTCAAATCCTTTAAAGGCATCAATGGAAGGGTTGTTTTTGTCCCAAACACGCAAATAAAGTGCCCCAGAACGTGTAATAACGCGCCAACTGATTGCATTGAAAAATAATTTTTCAGAGTCGCCAATAGTGTTTAAAATCAAGGGCTTAGTTTGTACTTCTACACCATTACTATCGGTAATTTTGATGGCATTGAAGGCCTCAAAGCTAAAAGCTTTTCCATCCCATTGAAATTTCCCAATATTTTGATTTATATCATCAATTGAAGTGCTGACTTTATTATTTTTATCGATTCCAAAAATGGTTCCAGCGGTGTCTAATTTGAAAAGACCACATAATTCTAAATACTTGACTCGTCTTTCATCGCGTTCTTTTCTTTCTTTTTCTAGACTTTCGATATAGGCTTTATCAATTTGAAACGTTTTTGCATCATTTTTACATTGAGTACATAGTGTCAGAATGAAACAATAAAAAAGTAATTTTTTCATGATTTTTTGATTTGTTTTTGCGGCATTGGACCTCTTAGGTGAATAATTAAGCCATCCAAAAAATTACGTAAAAACTGATCGCCACAGGGCATAAATTTTGGATGATTTTCGTTTCTAAAGAGAGCGTTAATTTCTCCTTTTGAAACTTTAAAATCTTTTAGTGCACATATTTTGATGATGTCCTCGTCTCTCAATTTGTGTGCTACTCTTAATTTTTTAAAAATGTCATTATTGGTTAGTCCCATTACTTGGTGTTAAGATTTGTCTTCTATTCTGTTATCGTCAAATGCTGAAGGTAATAATTTTGGAATAAATTTTATAAAAAGAGGCAATAAAACAGCGCCACCAGGCAACATAAAAATAGCCAAACTTGGAATAGATTTTAAAACATCAAGTAGTTGTTCTTGCATTTTATCGACTTCTTCATCGGTCAAATCTCGCACTGTAGACTGAGTAAGTAAGACCATAAGTTCTTTACTTTCTTTTAACTCTTGATAAAGTTTTTTGCTGTTTCTGGTGATGAGTTTTTTAACCAATTTACTAGAATTATCATAGAAACGTTCTGCTAAATTTTTAGTACTCAGCAATTCAACGTCATCTTTATATTTGATATAGAAGTTTTCTACAGACAAAATAGCATCATCTATTTGTGGGCTCGAAAAATTAAATTTTTCTTTTAATTTATTAAAGTAAAGCTGTTCACCTTTATCTATTTTTTGATCACTCCATGTTGCCATACACGCCAAATCTAAAAAATACAAGCGTTCTAGTTCAGAGTACGTTGATGCTTTTAGTGTATCAAATGCTATATTTTTAGTATTGGATACGCGTAATGACGATTCCAGCAAACGAATCAAACTTTTATCGTATTTGTTTTTTTTGGATTTAGAATTTAGTGCTTCTGAGACTACTGCTCTGATGCTGTATTCAATTTCTTTTAAATAGACTAAAGTATCTTTAGGCCTTTTTAGAAAAACATCAAATGCCAAAACATCCATAAACAACAGGGCGTTGGTTAGTGAATTATTAAAGTTTTTGGTAATGACGTTGTTGTCAATTTGAATGCGTTTATGAATGATCAATTCAATATCTTCACCCAATAGCTCTTCCATAAAACTTTTTTTATAGAACCCAATATTTTCGTAAAATGATTTGATGGATTTAGCAAAATCCTGAGTTGTATTGTTCTCTTTTTTATACACCTTATGTAAGGCAAGTATAAGGTTGATTTTGCAGCGTTCCTCTTGTGTAAAATCAGTATTAATGAAAATACTATTGGCAACAGTTATGTTACTCCCATAAATAAAACCAATACGCTTGAGTATTGGGTAAAACTCTTTTAGACCATCATTATTATTGGGATGCTGGTCTAGGGTTTTAAGCAATTTTTTTAGCCAACCTTTTGCCGAAGGATTCATATTGGGGGTTTAAAAAAATTATTCGATAATTCCAGCACAACTTACTCTACTACCAGCCGCACCAGAGGGTTGCGAAACAAAATCGTCCTCTCCTTGATGAATAATCACGCCTTTGCCAATAATATCTTTAGTTTCATCGCCACATCCAATACACCACTCGTTGGTGGAGAATTCGACAACGACTTCTTCGTTGTCATTTTTTACCATAAAATTTCCGATATCGCCTTTGTGAAAACCGGTCTCTGCACCCCATTTTCCATGGGGTTGGCCCGTAGGATTCCAATGTCCGCCAGCCGATGTTCCATCGGGGGAGGAACAGTCACTTTTTTCGTGGATGTGAATGGCATGCATCCCTTTTGAAAGCCCAACAATTTTGGCCTTCATTTTTACAACACCTCCAGATTGAGCAAAACGAATTTTTCCGTTGACATTACTCTCATTTTTTGGATTGAGGAGTATATATATATCCGTTTTATAATCTTCATTTGAAGTTTTGGTTTCAATGGTTGTTGGTTCTGTTTTTGTGTTTTTTTCAGATTTAGATTTGCAGCTAATAATGCAACCACTAAATAACACAATCATCAATATTGTTCTCATAAAATTATTTTTTATAAAGTTAATTAAAATTAATAGTCCTACAATTCTATTTTTGTTTAAGATTCAAAAACATGACTTTAGTCATATTTTATTTTTAGGAGATGTATTTATTTAGTACTAGAATTATAAATCCTCCCAAACTATGAAAAAAATAATTATCCCAGTTGATTTTTCTGAACACTCAGAATTTGCCCTTGAAGCTGCGGCTCTTTTGGCCAAAAAGTTTGATTCCGAACTTCTTATATTACATATGCTAGAACTGTCTAACATGATGTATTCTTCATCTGTAAATGACCAATATGAAGAGGTTGCATTTTATTTAAAACTCGCAGAACAAAAGTTTGATAATTTTTTAGACAAACCTTACCTAGAGGGTATAAAAATTACACCTATTGTAAAACATTTTAAGGTCTTTAGTGAAGTCAATGAGATTGCAAAACAGCATCAAGCCGATCTTGTGGTGATGGGGTCTCATGGCTCTAGCGGTTTTAAAGAATTTGTCATTGGGTCTAATGCCGAAAAAGTGATTCGAAATGCAGAAATTCCGGTTCTCGTAGTAAAAAATAAATTAAACTCCGTAGATTTTTCAGAAATTATATTTCTTTCAAACTTTGAAAAAGAGATGACCAATGCTTTTGTAAAAGCAAAATATATATGCAATCAATTTGATGCCCGCTTAAAACTCCTCAATGTCAATATCCCAACAGATCGTTTTCAATCTACCGTTGAATTGGATACAAAAATCACTCAATTTTTTGACAACGCCGAGTGGCACACCGATCGCAAAAAAGATGTGATTTGTATTTCAGATTATACAGTAGAACAGGGTGTGTTGAATTATACCAAAACTCACCCTACAGATTTAATTATTATCCCAACACACGGCCGCAAAGGGATCAGTCATTTTTTGTCGGGAAGTATAGCAGAAGATATTGTCAATCATTCCGATGCTCTAATTATGACGATTAAAATTGATTAGTGACAGTTGATGTCATTCGAAATCATTTCAATTGGAGCAGGAGAGAGGTAAGGAATTTCAAGCCCTAATCCCCTAAGAATAAATAGGCCAGCAAGAATTATAACCAATACTGGAAATTGATTTCTGATAAGCTGTTGTGTTTTCTTTGAAAATAATTGGAATGCGTACACGGCAGTAGTCATAATTGGAATTGTTCCCAACCCAAAAAAGACCATAAAAAGCACACTATTCAAAAGGTTTTGACTGTTTGCCAAGCTTCCAAAAACCGCCAAATACACAAATCCGCAGGGTAAAAAGCCATTGAGAATTCCAACAACAAGCAAATTAGAATTATTGTTTTGGCGTAACAACGCACTAAGTTTAAACTGAAGTTTAGAAATAATTCTTGTAACAATTTTAAGCCCAGAAAAACTCCTAAATTTTGTATGTGGCAACAAAACAAATAGAATCATTAATACACCAGTTGCTATCGACAAATATTGCTGAAATCCAAAAAGAGAAATTTGTTGTCCTAAAATTCCAAATACCAGACCAATACATGAATATGCCAAGATTCTCCCTAAGTGATATAATATTATTTGGGTTGCTTTTTTCCATGGTTTTTGATGCTCCAACGGCAATAAAAAAGCTATTGGTCCACACATCCCAAGACAGTGTACACTGCCCAAAAGACCAAACAAAAATGCAATTTCAACCATCTACAATAGGATTGATTTTTTATACATGTAATTTCGATTGTTATTGGTCCAAAATATTTTTATATCATAACGCCCTTCAACAAGTTTTTCTTTTGAAATTTGAATGATTGAATCTTTTAAATGAATAGGAATTTTTAAATCCAAAACCTTGTTTGAAGGTCTATAAAAATTGATATATCCCTTTGAATCACTAACAATTTTTTGAGTCGGAAAAATAAAATCTACCGTTTCTGTATTCAATTTAATACTAGGGACAACTTTGTCTAGTATTGCATTTTGCTCCCAGTCAATTTCATCTTGATAATTTAATTCCTCTTCATAATAATTTGGACTGACCAAGTCGTGTTTGTATTTTGAATCTGTACTTGCACTAATTACGAAATACAGGATAAATCCTATAAACCCAATAAATGCCAAAATTATACCTGTTCCCCAGTTGATTTTCATAGTTTTAGTTGTAATAGGTTCTTGGTCCAATAAAACTAACTTTAGTGGTTTCAATAGCTTTATGATTTGTAAAAACCTCTATTTTTAATGTTGTTTTATCTTGTTTTAATTCTGATTTTGGAATTTCTATAAACAGTGTTCCTTCTGCTAAACCTTGTTTTGGAATGGTAAACGTTTGTAGGGTTGAAACCAATTTTACAGTACCCTTTGAATTTGAAAGGCGTAATGAAACATTTCCGATTTCTTCGGATGTCTTATTTACAATTTTATAATGATACACATTACTTACTTTTCCATCTTCAGTTGATTGATATAGCTGTCCTCTAATTCTCAGGATATTGGCTTCAACATCATTTCTTTGGGTTAGCATTGCAACAAAAACACCAATCAATAGTAGGAGGACTGCAGAATAACTTTTCATTCTTGTTGTAAATTTGAATGGTGTGCCTTTAACAATTTCATCCTCACTTGCATAACGGATGAGTCCTTTTGGTAAATTCACTTTTTCCATAATATCATCGCAAGCATCAATACAAGCTGTACAATTCACACATTCGAGTTGTGTTCCATTTCGAATATCAATTCCTGTGGGACACACATGCACACATTGAAAACAATCAATACAATCACCGTGTCCAAGTGCTAATCGGTCTTCATTTTTTCTAATTTTTTTACGCCCACTTTTTCCCTCTCCACGCTTATGATCATAGGCAACAACAACAGATTTATTATCGAGAAGAACGCTTTGTAAACGTCCATACGGACATGCAATAACGCAGACTTGCTCTCGAAACCAGGAGAAAACAAAGTAAAAAATGGATGTAAATATGAGTAATGATACTAAAGTACCCATGTGTTTATTTGGCCCATCACTGATGTATCCCATAAGTTGGTCACTACCAATAAAGTATGCCAAAAATATATTTGCAATAACAAATGAAATAATAAAAAAAAGGAGATGTTTTACTCCTTTTTTTAATAGTTTCTCAGTATTCCATTGTTGTTTACTCAGCCGAATTTGTGCGCCTCTATCGCCTTCTATCCAATATTCAATACGTCTGAACACAAATTCCATAAAAATGGTTTGTGGACAAATCCACCCACAAAATATTCGACCAAAAGCTACTGTAAATAAGGTGATAAAAACAACTCCAATAATCATTGAAAACACCAACAAATGAAAATCTTGAGGCCAAAATGGAAAACTAAAAATATTGAATTTTCGTTCAATGATATTAAATAGTAAAAACTGATTGCCTTGAATTTTAATAAAAGGGGCTACAATCAAAAAAAGAAGTAGAGTATAACTTACAATTTTTCTATAATCATAAAATTTTCCTTTTGGTTTTTTTGGAAAAATCCATTGGCGTTTCCCTTTTTCGTCAATGGTTGAAATAGAATCTCTAAAATTTTCGTTTGGGGTTGTTGTACTCAAATTATTAGTTTATTTCTTCCGTTTGATTTTCGTTGGTTTCAATTTTTTCTTTTATCCAAAGTTCTCCTTCTGAATCTTTGGGATTGGCTGGAGTTGTTCCATTTAGTGTTACAACATAACTTGCAACTTGTGCAATTTGTGATGCCCTAAGCCCTTTTTTGGACCATGCTTCCATACCTTTTCCTGGGCGTCCACCTTCAGAAATAGTTCTAAAAATATTTTTGATACCACCACCTTGAATGTAATAATTATCGGTCATGTTTGGACCAATACCGCCACCACCGTCTGCCATATGACATACCGCACAGTTTTGTTCCCAAATTTTCTTTCCTGCTTTTAGGTCATTTCCTTCCAGCATTTCTACAGTTGTGTAATCCACTAAATCCTTTGCTGTTTTTTTGTATTCTTCTATTTGTAGTTTAGCTTCAGCCATTTGTGTATTGTATTCATCTAGCTGTGTGTCACCATTCATAAGGTGATATTTTGCCATATAAACTACAGCAAATAGCATGGAAATATAAAACGAATACAACCACCATGGAGGTAGATTATTATCGAGCTCTTTTATGCCATCGTAGTCATGATCCAATATTATTTCGTGTTCCTCTTCAATTGGTTTTGACCCTACTAATTTTTTGTAAGTATTCGTTATCCATCGAGGTGTTTTAATTTTTTTAGATTCTAAAAATTTTTCTTTTGATTTTTCATCGAGCTTGTATAACATCACATGTTCAAGTGCATCAATAATAACCTCAATTGCAACAAGTATAAGTAATACAAGTAAAAGAAAGAGTTGAACTTCTGTATATTCCAAAAAAGCTGGAAGTTCTCCAGAGTCAACAAAATATTCTACGATTCCAACGATTATGAAAAAGAATATAGGGATTCTGATGTAGGCAGGGATTAATCTTCTCATGGTTTTAGTTCTTTTCTAATGGGATGTTTCGTGCATTTTCAATGTATTCTTTGCGAGCTGTGGCCACCCACCAAAAGAGAATGACAAAAAACACAAAAAATATTAATAAAGAAATGATGGGATATACTTCAACATCATTTATGGTTTCCATATGTTTTTTTACAAATTTTAGCATATTATAATTAGTTTTTTGTGTTGACTTTTATATCAGTTCCCAAGCGTTGCAAGTAGGCAATTAATGCAATGATTTCACGGTCTTTTACAGGTATAAAATCATCACCTTTAACTTCTTTTTCTTCTTTAAAAGATGCAGGTAAATCGGGGTCTGCGTATAAATTCTCTACAATGGCCTGTGCTTGTGTATTCATGCTCTGTATTGCACTGGATATATCATCACTGGAATAAGGCACTCCAAGACTCACCATGGTTTCCATTTTGGCTTTCGTTTGGGAAGTATCTAATTTATTTTGAATGAGCCATGGATAGGAGGGCATTATTGATTTTTCTTCAATAATACGGGGGTCGTACATATGTTTAAAATGCCATGCATCTGATTTTAGGCCGCCTTCTCGATGCAAATCGGGGCCTGTACGTTTACTTCCCCATAGGAATGGATGATCATAAACAAATTCCCCTGCTTTGGAGTATTCACCATAGCGCTCTACTTCGCTTCTAAAAGGGCGTATCATTTGAGAATGACAGCCTACACAACCCTCTCGAATGTATATATCGCGACCTTCGAGTTCCAATGGGGTATAGGGTTTTACACTACTAATGGTTGGTATATTTGATTTGACCATGAGTGTTGGAACAATTTGAACCAATCCACCAATCAATATGGCAATGGTTGTATAGATTGTAAATTTTACGGGCTTGCGCTCAATCCAGACGTGCCATGTTTCGCCTTTTGTACGTTTTTTGGTTACTTTGGATAGTGGAGCAGCTTCGGCTAGTTCGTCTGTAACTTTAGCTCCATTTTTCACAGTTTTGAAAATATTATAGACTAATATTAACATGCCAATAATATACATGGTACCACCGATGGCGCGCATCCAATACATAGGGATTATTTCTGTTACAGTTTCAAGGAAGTTTCCATAGACTAATGTACCGTCTGGGTTGAATTGTTTCCACATACTTGCTTGAGTAAATCCAGCAACATACATGGGGAGGGCATAGATGATTATTCCTAGCGTGCCAATCCAAAAATGCGCATTAGCAAGTTTTCTAGAAAATAAGTTTGTTTTAAATAATTTTGGCACCAACCAATAAATCATTCCAAAGGTCAAAAATCCATTCCATGCTAAAGCGCCCACATGCACATGAGCAACAATCCAATCTGTAAAGTGCGCTATAGCATTGATATTTTTTAAAGATAGTGTTGGCCCTTCAAAAGTGGCCATTCCATAACCTGTGATGGCAACAACCATAAATTTTAATACTGGATCTATCCGTACTTTGTCCCAGGCTCCTCTTAGTGTCAAAAGACCATTAATCATTCCACCCCAAGATGGCATTAGGAGCATTACAGAAAATGTAACGCCTAAATTTTGTGCCCAGTCGGGGAGAGAAGAATAAAGCAAGTGATGAGGTCCAGCCCAGATATATATAAAAATTAAAGACCAAAAGTGAACAATTGAAAGACGATAAGAATAAACGGGTCTGTTTGCTGCCTTTGGGACAAAGTAATACATAAGCCCCAAAAAAGGTGTTGTTAAGAAAAATGCTACGGCATTATGCCCATACCACCATTGTACCAAAGCATCTTGAACACCTGCATAAACAGAATAGCTTTTTAGACCACTTACTGGAAGTGCCAAACTATTGAAGATATGAAGTACTGCTACTGTAACAAATGTGGCGATATAAAACCAAATGGCAACATACATATGGCGTTGACGACGCTTTATAATGGTTCCAATAAGATTTATACCAAATGCCACCCAAACCAATGCAATGGCAATATCAATAGGCCACTCAAGTTCTGCATATTCTTTGGACGAGGTAAAGCCAAGTGGAAGAGTGATGGCTGCTGCTACAATAATCAATTGCCAACCCCAAAAATTAATGTTACTCAAAACATCACTAAACATGCGTGCTTTAAGAAGGCGTTGAGTAGAATAATACACTCCTGCAAAGATGGCATTGCCAACAAATGCAAATATAACAGCATTGGTATGTAAGGGGCGCAATCGCCCAAAACTCAACCAAGATATACCCTCTGTCATGTTGGGAAATAAAAACATAAAGGCCAAAATAAGCCCTACAAGCATACCAACAACGCCCCACAAGATTGTAGCGTATAAAAATTTCTTTACTATTTTATTATCATAATAAAACTGTTGTACTTCCATAGGTTGTTTATTTTTTAGTTTGAGGTTTAATCATTTTTATGTTTTTCTTCATCAAATAATATGCGAATTGCTGGTGTATGGCTATCCTCATATTGTCCGTTTTTGACAGAAATAATAAACGCTACAAAAAAGCCTAATGCAACAAATAAACTAATGCCAAGTAATAGATAAATCACACCCATAACTAATGATATACTGCAAAA
>CBFHNG010000008.1:24608-29465 GCA_965657165.1 Flavobacteriaceae bacterium | reverse complement strand
ACCCAAAAAATACCAAATATGACTTTTGTCATATTTAGATAGTTTTTTGATTAAAATTTAAGTTTTCTTCCAATATAATTGGTTGTGATTGAAGTGAATACAACAATTGAAATGGAACTTAGTGGCATTAAAATAGCTGCAACGATAGGTTCTAATTGCCCCGTTATTGCAAAATACAATCCTATTACATTGTATATAATTGAAATAAAATAACTGAATTTTAAAATAGAGTTTGCTTGTTTGCAAAACCTTAAATAATAAGCAAATTTTTCGAGTCTAGAGGCGTGCAATATTCCATCGCATGCAGGAGAAAAAGAATTTATATCTTCCGAAAGTGAGATTCCAACATCACTCTGCGCTAATGCCCCTGCATCATTAAGACCATCTCCAATCATTAGGATTTTTGATCCTTGATTTTGATGATGTTTTACATATTCTAACTTGTCAATTGGTTTTTGATTAAAAAATAATGTTGTTTTTGAAGGTAAAAGTTTTTTTAAATGTTCACGTTCACTATCATTATCACCAGTTAAAACGATTAAATTGTAGCTGCGATGAAGCGCTTTAAATAAACTAGTGATATTAGCCCTATACTTGTTGAAAAACTTGAATTGTCCTTTATAATTATTGTTTGCGCTAATATGAACACTAGTTTGAAGTGTTTTATTTCTTTCTTTATTGTCAATGAATTCTGCAGACCCCACTTTTATATGTTGATTTTTATAAGTCCCCATAATTCCACTTCCCAAAACTTCCTCAAAGTGATCTAAACTATAAATAGATTGTGATTTTAGCATATCATAAAGCGCACGACTATGCGGGTGGCTTGAATTTCTCAAGGTGCTTTTTAAAATATTTTTTTCTTCACTAGAGAGAGTTTCCCCAACATATTCAATTTCTGCTTCCTTTGAGTGGGTTAGGGTTCCTGTTTTATCAAAAATGATTGTATCTATATGAACTATTTTTTCGATGGTTTCTGCATTTTTTATATAAAATTTATGTTGACCAAGAATACGAAGACTATGACCATAAGTAAAAGGTGCAGACAATGCCAATGCACAAGGGCAGGCGATGATTAGGACCGCTGTAAATACATTTAAGGCTTGTGATGAATCATAAAACATCCAAAAAATAAATGCCATCAACGCAATACTTATGATAGTTATTGTAAAATATTGACTAACGCTATTTGTTAGTTTTGATATAGAACTTTTAAATTTTGGTTTTTGAAATATTTGATGTTCCCAAAGTTGAGTGAGATAGCTTTGTTTAATGGTTTTGAGCGCTATAACCTCTATTGCGCCCCCTCGTTGTTTTCCACCTGCAAATAATTGATCACCAGATTTTTTTATTATTTCAGTAGATTCACCTGTAACAAAACTGTAGTCAACGACTGCTTTTCCTTTTTTTAAGGTACAATCTACAGCAATGAGCTCTCCATGTCGAATTAAAAGCATATCTCCTCTTTTTATGCTATTTACCGACACTTGTTGTTCTTTATAATTGTCATTTATTTTAGTAACACTTATTGGAAAATAAGATTTATAATCTCGATCAAATGATAAAAAAGCATATGTTTTTTGTTGATAGTATACACCTATAAGAAGAAAAAAGACTAATCCAGCCAAACTATCAAAAAAGCCAGAACCAGTGTTTAGAATAACATCAACCGTACTTCTTAAAAAAAGAATAGAAATGCCCAAAGCAATTGGAACATCAATAGTGAGATATTTTGCATGAATACTTTTTAATGCTTTTATAAAATAGTCTTGTGCCGAATAAAAAACAACTGGAATGGAAAGTGCAAGAGAGAGCCACCGAAATAAGCTTTTATATTGATCAATCCAGACACCGTGATCTTGAAAATACTCTGGAAACGATAAAAACATAATGTTACCAAAGGCAAAACCAGAAACAGCAATTTTATAAATTAGACCGTTTGATTTAAACTCTTTTTTTTGCTCTAAGTTTTCAAGTGAAATATGGGGTGGATAGCCTATTTTATTTAATAATTCTGCGAGATGTTTTAGTGAAATTTCGAGTTCATTGAAATGAATTCTTATATTTTTTTTATTAAAATTTACAACCACTTTTTTTATCCCTGAATTTAAGCGATGTAAATGCTCCAAAATCCATATACAAGAACTACAATGTATGCTTGGAATTGTTAGGGTTATGATTTGGATATTTTTACTACTAAATTCAATGAGTTTTTCTTTAACTTCAATAGAATCTAGGTAATCAAAAGAAGCAGATTTTGGTGTTTGACCTGGAGTTTTTTGATATGTATAATAGTTTTCAAGATCATGTGACCGCAATAATTGATATACGCTTCTACAACCATTACAACAGAACGATTTTTCTTCAAAAAAATACTCAAAAGAATCACAATTTAGACCGCAGTGATGACAGGTTTTTTTTGACATTTATTACAATTAAACTCAATATCAAAGGTGATTATATATACACTCAATAAATATGATATTTATCATGTTTTTTTGTATCTTTATGATATCTAAATCTACCAAATTATGATCTTATGTAAACAATGCAAGGTTAGAGAGTTTGGCCCCTTTAAATCTCTATCCAATCAAGAACTTGAACAAGTTCATCAAAACAAAATTTCTTATACTTTTAAAAAAGGGGATGTTTTATTCGAAGAAGGTAATGCTTTGAATGGTATATTTTGTATTCGTTCTGGTGTATGCAAATTGATGAAACTTAGTGAAAATGGACGCCACCAAATTGTTAAACTTGTTTCATCTGGAGACACTATTGGGCAGCGTTCTTTGGTGAGTGATGAACGTACTAATCTAAAAGCTATTGCTCTAAATGAAGTTAAGGCATGTTTTATTCCAAAATCAAAAATTTTAAGTTGGTTAAATCAAAATCCTAGACTATCAATTGGAATGTTAAAGTGTTTGGCCAAAGATTTAAAATCTGCGGATGATAACATTGTAAAAATGGCTCAAAAATCAGTTGCACAACGTTTGGGAGATTTGCTTTTATTTAGTGAATCTCAATTTGGTGTTAATAATGAAGGTTATTTAAACGTCAAGTTCTCAAGGGATGATTATGCTAATTTAATTGGAACAACTACAGAGACAGCCATTAGAACCCTTTCTAATTTTCGAAAAAGAGGTGCAATATGTACCTTAGGCAAAGAGATTAAAATTATAAAACCACAAAAACTAAAGCAATTACTCTAGAGCAGATGTGGTTTTAGAACTTAGGTAAAAAGAGTTGTTATTCAATCAAACTCTTTATGGTCTTATCAATGGATTTAATGGTCATCGCACTCAAGCCAGATGTTTTAAAGACAACAGCTGATGATTGATCTATGACAATATGTGTAGGGTAGGAATTTACACCATAACTATCTATAAGTTCTTTACTTTCTGGGAAAATATGATACTTAAACGGTGTTTTTTCTAAAAAACTATTTAGTCTTTTTTCATTATCCAAAGCAAAACCTAAAAATACAACGTCTTTTTCTTCGTACTTTTCAACCAATTCGTTGAGTTCTGGAATTTCCTCTACACAAGGTTTACATGCCACAAACCAAAAGTTGATTACAACAACTTTTCCTTTGAGTTCGTCTAATGTAAATGTATTTCCTTCCAAATCTGTTGCTGTAAATGGCTGTGCAGTTGCTCCAATATCAATACTGTCTGTTTGATTGGTTGCAGCCATCATCATATTTAGTTCTTCTTCTGTAGCGGTTCTTAACACAATTGCTTTTATGTCTTTATTGTTATCCACATAAAAATCTGGTGCAACATCACCTTTCATAAATTCTTGCATCATTTCTTCTTGGGACAATTGTTTCCCATCGATTGAGTAAACAGGAATGCTAACACCATCAATCATAATTTCAGTTGAAGGGTCTAAGTCTTCCATATTCGCTTTGGTTAAGCTGTCCAGAAGCTCGTTTTGCGCATTTAAATTTGATAGAGTTAGGGCACTAATTAAAATAAGTAATAGATTAAGTTTTAATTTCATAAGTTGTTTTTTTATTTATTATTATTCAATAATCACACCAAAAATTAGTTTTTAATGTGAATTGTTTCAATATTTTTAAAAGGGTTAAGGTCAATAGTTTCTATTTTAGATCGATAATCTTTCCAGTCATTCTCAAAAAATGAATTTACCTGCTCCAGAGCATTTGTCAAATCATTTTTTGCATTTTTAATAAGAGTTTCTTCTGTTGAGGTTAATCCGTTTTGACGTGTACTAACATAATAGCTAGCTGTTCCAAGACGCTCCAAAACCGAAACATTTGGATCGGAGGTGATGCCTTGACGCTCATCCACTTTTCCAAAGAATAATGCAAATTTATCTTCTATGGTTTCAATGATTGACTCTGTTTGTTCAATACTATCGCTGTAAGTGTCTTTGTCTTTTTCTTTTAAAGCTTTTAAATAATTCTCAGCAATTTCCTTGCTTTCAGCGAGGTGTTTTGTTGCTTTTGCAGCAGCACTTTGGTAGGTCTCCAATTGTTTAGAGGCTTTATAAACAGCTTTTTGAGCTTCAATATTTATTTCTAGTCTTGGATCATTTTTGACTTCAATTGTTGTTTCTGTACTCAAGTTTCCATAATTCATAACCGCTTTGTAAATCCCAGGAAGAACTCTTACTCCCGATGGTTCTCTTTTTGATTTTCTAACAGATTTTGAAGGCCTTTGAACACCTTTTTCATCCATGTACCAACTCCAATAGTGAACACCATTGTCTTCAGGTGTTTTTTGTTTTAGTGTTCTAATTAAACGTTCTCCATCAAAAATTTGAAGTTTTAATGTATCCCACTGCGCTATAGTATCTTTTTCGCTTTTTGGATTAAAATGATATGCAAATCGT
>CBFHNG010000008.1:0-24509 GCA_965657165.1 Flavobacteriaceae bacterium | reverse complement strand
ACCAAGTCTTTTACTGAAACTGTAGGAAAACCATTAGTCCATTTGGTCCATTCTGTTCCTGCGTCAATAGAAATATAAAGGCCATCATCTGTACCCAAAAACATCAAATGGGGTTCAATGACATCTTCTACAATACAAAGCGTATAACTTTCTGTGTCATTTTCATCGACAATTCGTTTCCATGTTTTTCCATAATTGGTAGTTCTGTAGGCGTATGGAGTATAATTAAATCTCCTGTAGTCATTTGCTACAAGTAGTGCCTCTCCTTTATTGTTTTTAGAGGCCTTTATTTGAGTAATCCAACTGCCTTTTGGAAGTCCTTTTATATTTTTGGTGACCTCATTCCAGTCATTACCCCCATTGGTAGTAAAATGTACTCTTCCGTCATCGGTTCCTACCCAGAGCATATTTTGCTCAACTTCAGAGGGCTCAATGACTAAAATTGTACAATGATTTTCAGCTCCTGTGGCATCCATAGTAAGCCCTCCGCTTTCATGTTGTTTTAGTTTTTCGGGATCATTTGTTGTTAAATCTGGAGAAATGATGTTCCATGTTTCGCCCTTATCAGTTGATTTATGTACAAATTGACTTCCAAAATACAAGGTGCTATTGTCATTTGGGTCAATATTAATGGCAGCATTCCAATTGAAACGCAATGCTATTTCAGGATTTGGATGTGTTGGTCGAACAGTGTAGTTATTACCTGTTTTCCAGTCATATCGACTCACATAGCCTTGTTGACTCATGGACCATCCAAAACGTGAATCATCGCGATCTGGAACCACATCAAAGCCATCACCAAAACTAATTTCTTGCCAATATGAATTTCGAATTCCTTGGTCGCGCCACACATAAGATGGCCCACGCCAAGAGCCGTTGTCTTGCATACCCCCATAAACATTATAAGGAATTTCATTGTCTACGCTAATATGATAAAATTGTGCAACAGGTAAGTTTCCAATAAAACGCCAAGAAGTTCCTCCATCTTTTGTAATATTTAAACCACCATCGTTTCCATCAATCATAAAATTTCCATTTTCGGGATGAATCCACCACGCATGATGATCGGGGTGAATACCATTTGAAACACCATAGGCGGGCATCAGTTGATCAAAGCTTTTTCCACCATCTTCACTCACGTTCACATATGTAAATATGGAATACAATCGATTTTCATTTTGAGGATCAACATACAGATCTGCATAATAAAATGGACGATTACCAATTTCGTTCATGTTTTCGTTAACTTTTTCCCATTTTAAACCTCCGTCTATACTTTTGTATAATCCATTTTTTTTGGCTTCTACCAAAGCATAAACAATATTGGTTTTGTTGGGTGCGATTGCTAGGCCAATTCTCCCTAAATCTCCATCTGGTAATCCATCATCTGAAGTAATTTTTTTCCAGTTTTTTCCACCATCATAAGTAATGTGTATTCCTGAACCTTCACCACCAGAATTAAAAAACCAAGGGTCTCTTTTGTGTTCCCAAAGTGCTGCAATGAGTTTATTAGGGTTTTTAGGATCCATCACTAAATCAGCGACTCCTGTTTTGGTATTAGCATATAAAACTTTATTCCAAGTATACCCACCGTCAGTAGTTTTATATACTCCACGTTCTTTGTGTGTACCCCATGGCGATCCAATTGCACCAACATAAACTATATTTGGATTTGTGGGGTCAATAATTACACGATGAATATGTCGTGTTTGTTCGAGTCCCATAGAACTCCAAGTTTTTCCTCCGTCTAAACTTTTGTAAATTCCATAACCTCCATTGAGACTATTTCTTGGGTTTCCTTCTCCGGTTCCTACCCATATCACATCGGGGTTGGACTGTTGTATGGCTACAGCGCCAATTGAGGCGGTTACTTCATTATCAAAAATTGGTTCCCATGTTATTCCGCCTGATGCAGATTTCCATAAACCACCCGAAGCTGTACCTGCATAAATGATATCAGGGTTAGAAATAACAACATCAATAGCGGTTACGCGCCCCGACATTCCACCTGGACCAATGTTGCGCGGTGTCATATTTTTGACTAAATCCATGGAAAATTCTTGAGAATATCCAATTATCGATATCAAAACGAAAAGTAATTTTAGTGCAGTTTTCATAGTTTATTGATTCAAATTTTTTATTGAAATGTAATAGTCTTCATCAATTGTAATTTTTGGAGATTTTACAATTGTAGTTTGCCAAGTTTCAGTAGGGTAGAGCCATTGTATCTCGTTATTTGATTCGATTTCCACAGGCATATCAAATCCATCAACGACATTATTCCAACGATAGAACATTACATTATTTTCTATAGAATATTCTAAAACAGGGATTCGAGTATCACGTAAATACTGATTAAAAAACGGATTTAATTTAAGTCCTATTTCTTTAGACAAAAATGTTTCTATTTGTTGTGTTGTAACAGTTTGATGGTAAAAGTTTGCATTCAATTTTCTAAGAATACCTCGCCATTTTTCATCATCTTTTGTCAGTTGTCGCAACATATGAATCATATTTGCGCCTTTGTAGTACATATCTGACGAACCTTCCGAATTTACATTATAATCCCCTATAATAGGACGATCATTTCGGATTCTTTTTCGTGTACCAATAACATATTCCGCGGAAGCTTTTTTTCCATAATAATAATCTAAAAATAAGTTTTCAGAATAAGCTGTAAATCCTTCATGAATCCACATGTCTGCAATATCAACATTGGTAATATTGTTGGCAAACCATTCGTGGCCAGATTCGTGAATAATAATAAAATCAAATTTCAACCCCCAGCCAGTCCCTGATAAATCACGCCCTAAATATCCTTTTTTAAATTGATTGCCATAGGCCACCGAACTTTGATGCTCCATGCCCAAATAGGGGACTTCAACCAACTTAAAACTATCTTCATAAAAAGGATAGGGGCCAAACCAATGTTCAAAGGCTTTCATCATTTTTGGAGCATCCAAAAATTGTGTTTTTGCTTTTTCTAAATGATGTTTTAATACATAATAGTCCATATCTAAATCACCTTTTTCGCCTTGAAAAATCTCAGAAAAATGAGCATAATCTCCAATATTGATATTAACACCATAGTTATTTATTGGGTTTGAAACAAACCATGTGTAAGTAGCAGTATTTTGTGATTTAGTAATATTTTTTAGTCGTCCATTGGCAACGGCGGTGAGATGCTTTGGAACAGCAACTTTAATTTGCATACTATCGACTTCATCGTACATATGGTCTTTGTTGGGCCACCACACACTAGCCCCAAGTCCTTGACAAGAGGTTGCAATAAAATCTGTTCCATTTTTATCTTTTTTCCATGAGAACCCTCCGTCCCATGGTGCATTTTTGGCTTCTTTTGGTTTGCCCTCAAAATGTACTGTGATACTTTGATTGGAGTTTAGTTTTTGCAATTCTTTGAGTTGAATAAAATGAGCATTTCCATCATTTATAATTTCTAAAACTTCTCCATTTTGCGTCACTTTTGTAATCAACATTGGAGGTTGTAAATCAATTTGTAGGCTTTTATTTTCTTCTATTACTTCATAATGAACAGTATTGTGGCCAAAGATTGTTTTTGTTTCTGGATTTACACTAACTTCTAAGTCATAATAGGTGAGATTCCACCAACTTCGCTCTGGTGTGATGCTCCCTCGAAGTGTATCTTGATGAGTGTAATTTTTTATACGCTCAGAATTATTTTGCGCATACAAATTGCAAAGTATATTGAGAAATACGCAACATATCAGCTGAAATCGTATCATTCGTTATCTGTAAGTTGTAAGAATTGTTCTTCCAAACTTTCCTTTCGTTTAACAAAATGCGTCAAAATGATGTTGTGCTTAAAAAGCATTTGAACAAATTCTTCTGCTTCCAGCTTCTCTGAAAGAAATGCAGTGATTAGCCCGCCATCTTTTTTGTAATGTGCTATTTTTGGGTGGTTTTCAACAAGCTCTAGGAGTTCGTCTTCTTGTTTACTTTTCATTTCAAAAAAACCATGACTAGAAATCATTTCATCAACGCGTCCAGCATATAATTTCACTCCTTTTCTGAGGACTACAACATGCGAGCATACTTTTTCAACTTCATCGAGTAAGTGTGAAGCTAAAAGAATGGTAGTACCTCTTTGAGCAATTTCTTTTATGATTTCTCTGATTTGATGAATTCCTTGCGGATCTAAACCATTTGTAGGTTCATCCAATATTAGAACTTCGGGGTCATTAAGCAATGCTGAAGCAATAGCTAGTCGCTGTTTCATTCCCAATGAAAAAGTACTAAAAGTACTGTCTTTTCGGTCTATTAATCCAACTGTTTCTAAAACTTTATCGATGGAAGAGAGAGAAACCTCTTTGATTTTACATACCAACTTTAGATTTTGATAAGCAGACATGTAGGGATAAAAGTTTGGGCGCTCTATAATAGCACCTACTTTTTTTAAGGCCTGATGTGTATCCATTGTGCCACCAAACCAACTGTAGTTCCCTGAAGTTCTATTAACGACGTTTAAAATTATTCCCAAAGTGGTTGATTTCCCACTGCCATTTGGTCCTAAAATACCATAAATACTACCTTTTTCTATGTTAAAAGAAAGGTCGTTTACGGCAGTAAGGTAGCCAAATTTTTTAGTGATATGTTCTAAGCTGAGTATGGATTCCAAATTATTAGGATTTATTAATATAGACGAGTTAAGTTACAAAACGTTACAGAATATTAGTTCCAATGCTCATCAAAATTGAGTTCATCATAATCATCTAATCTGTAGTTTTCATTGTCATCTTCGAAAGATTGTTCGGCTTTAAATTGTTTTTCTGGCGCCTCCGAAGGCACTTGACCACAAACAAACATAAGATTTGGGTAGTCAGTTCCTTGAGCTTCTTCTACAATTTCACCCAATTCCACCAAAAATGTCCACATGTTTAAAAAATCATAAACAAAAATAAGTTTGGTCTGATCTTCATCAACAATATCCTCAATTATAGTTTCGTTCATCAATTGGATGTCATCGTTTTCACCCATGTCAAAAAGTGCAATTTCTTGACCTTGATGCCATTCGTTATCACTAATATAAAAGGAGGCCATTTCGCTTCCATCAAATCCAAAAGATTGTGTAAGCACATTAAATAGATCTTCAAAGGTATCTGTTTTTCTAATTTCAATGTCTCGAAAAATATCTTCCTTATTGTCGTGGTCCAGTATAGCTCTAAATCTGTAAATCATAATTATTTATTATTAAGCAATGGCTTTGTTAATCATATTTTTTTGGTGTAAAATTTCTAGTAAAATATACATTTGTATTCCAAATAAAATGGAGGCAATCACAAGGTGTAGGGGTTGACTTAGAAATGGAAAATCAAAATAATACATCATAATTCCAGTGAAAACTTCCAGTAGAATGCACCCCAAAACAAGATTTATTTTATTGTATCCTAAATTTAATTTTTTATTGATAAACCACAAATACCCATTGGTTAGAAGTACCAAAATAGAGGTGGAGCGGTGGATATAAAAATCAAGTTCTGGTTGTGCCAACCAAAGCGATTTTTCGTAACCTATCTCCTTGGTTTGTTCGTCTACAAACTGACGAACTTGAGTCCCAAGTACAATTTGAATCAATGTTAAAACGATTCCTATGATAAGTAAAGTATAAAAATATGAATGATACTTTTGAAGTTTAAAACTTGTTTTGGTGGCAAATATCAAGTACAAAATAAAAGCGACGATAAGTAATGCCATCACCATGTGAATGGTAATTTTGTAAGGCGCAAGATTTGAGTCAACAACGGTTTTTCCCAACCATGCTTGAAACCCCATACCAAAAAGTGTTAGTAAAGCAATGACTGTGATCCACTTATTTTTCTTGAAAAACCAAAACGACCAAATTCCTAATATTAGAATTGGAAGCCCCGAAAATGCACCAATAAGTCTATTGATATACTCTGTCCAAGTGTGAATAGGGTTGTAAATGGCATAGTCATGTGTGCTATATAATTCCCAATTTTTGGCGTCGTAGGTATTGGTTGTTGTAAAATCTTCTTTGGCGACCATAAATTGTTCGCTATCCAAAAGAATCATCATGCCTTTTTTATACTCGTGATTGGGTTTAAAAAGCAATTGAGATCCATGCGTTGGAGGGATGTAATACCCAAAACATTTTGGCCAATCGGGGCAACCCATTCCAGAGCCTGTCATTCTTACAACAGATCCAGCTATGATGACTAAATAGATGAGAACAAGTGCTACTTTTGATAAAGTTCTAAAATTTTTCATGAGGCAGTAGTTAATCCGAGTTGAGTTCCTTTTTTAAGCATCAAATCATATGCAGCTTGATGTTCGTTGGGGATATGTCCTTCCAAGATAGCTTCTTTGATGTATTCTTTTATAATTCCAATTTCGCGACAGGGTTTTAATTGAAAGGCATCCATAATTTCTTCGCCAGTGACAGGTGGTTGAAAGTTTCTAATGCGATCGCGTTCTTCAACTTCCACCATTTTTTCACGAACAATTTTGAAATTGTTATGATATTTTTTAAACTTCCGTGGGTTTTTGGTGGTGATATCAGCTTCGCAAAGTGTCATTAAATCTTCAATATACTCGCCTGCATCAAATACCAATCGTCTGACTGCTGCATCAGTGATATTCTTACTTGCCAATGCAATAGGTCGAGAGCTCATAAAAACTAATTTTTGAACATATTTCATTTTATCGTTGAGCGGCATCTTTAATCGCTTAAATAAATGATAGACCATTTTTGACCCTTTTAGTTCATGCCCATGAAATGTCCATCCTACTTTTTTGCTAAACTTTTTTGTTGGTGCTTTGCCTATGTCATGCAATAGAGCGGTCCATCTGAGCCATACATTGTTGGTATGTTTGGAGATGTTGTCTACAACTTCCAAGGTGTGATAAAAATTGTCTTTGTGTCGCTGTCCTTCAACTTCATCAATTCCTTTTAATGCTGTGATTTCAGGTAAAATAACATCCAAAAGACCTGTTTTTTCCAGCAATAAAAACCCAATAGATGGCTTTGGACTTTCTAATATTTTGTGTATTTCTACAACAATGCGTTCTTTGGTAATGATCTCAATTCTTTGAAAATTTTCTTTAATAGCTTCTAAAGATTTTTGATCTATTTCAAATTCCAATTGTGTAGCAAATCGAATTGCACGCAACATCCGTAAAGGGTCATCACTATATGTGATATTTGGGTCTAACGGCGTAATAATACGTTTGTTTTCTAAATCTTTTAGTCCGTTGAATGGGTCAAGTAGTGTCCCAAAGTTTAAAGTATTTAAGCCAATGGCCAGTGCATTAATCGTAAAATCTCTACGCTTTTGATCATCTTCTAAAGTACCATTTTCTACTTCAGGATTTCGACTGTTATTGGTGTATGATTCTTTTCGAGCTCCAACAAATTCTAGTTCTATGTTCTCATAGCGAATCATGGCTGTACCATAAGTTTTAAAAACACTAACTTTTGGTTGATTTGGCAAGTGCTTTGCAACTTCCTTTGCCAATTCAATACCACTACCAACAGCAACAATATCTATATCTTGACCAGCATTGCGATTTAATAAAAAATCTCGAACATATCCGCCAACTACATAGGATTCTATTCCAAGCGCTTCAGCAGAAGCTGAAATGATTTTGAAAACAGGTTTTTTCAAAGCGTGCTTAAGATTCATAGACTATTTTTGTAATTGCAATTTTTTAACGAATAACCTTCACTTCTCCATTCGAACTCAATTTTATAATTGAGGAAGGATTTGATGGTTTTTTGTCGCGCTCCAAAGTTACAACATAGTCTACACCTTTTAAAATCTCATTTTCAATTTCTTGAAACACTTTTGGTGTAGGTTTTCCAGAAATATTGGCAGAGGTTGAAACGATTGGCTTTTTGAAGCGTTTGAGCAATTCATTACAAAATCCAGTTTGTACCATTCTAATTGCCAATGTATTGTCTTGTGCAATTAAATTTTCGGATACCCGAAGAGGGCGATCATAAATAATGGTTGTTGGTGTATTTGCATATTTTAAAATAGAATATGCAGTTTCTGGAATTTTCTCAATATATTGATTCAGCATTTGTATGGAATTCACCAAACAAATCATAGTTTTTGAGTCTTCTCTTTTTTTTAATTCGAATATTTTTTGAACCGCTTCATAATTGGTCGCATCACATCCTATGCCCCAAACAGTGTCTGTTGGATATAGGATAATATTTCCTTTTTTTAATTCATTTAGAGCGGTTTTCAAGTTCACTATATTCTTTTTGAGAATTAAAAGTTAAAATTAGTATTTTTGCTAGTGATAAAAAACTTTATGGCAATAAAAAAAATTCTATTTGAAGCGCACAACAGTAAAATGTCTACTGGTTTTGGGCAATTTAATTATCATCTATTAAAAGGTTTTTTTAACATAAAATACAATACATCAAGGCTAGTTGTTCATACTGACACGATTTCCAAGTTTAAAAAAGAATTTCATAATTTTTTTGGTTACAGATATTATTGGGGTATGTATCGATATGAGCGATTTAGGATTTCAAACAAATATGATATTTGGCATTGTTTAAATCAAAACACCAAGATCTTACCAAAAAGGGATATTCCAATTTTATTGACAATTCATGATGTGAATTTCATGGAAGAAACTGACGACATAAAAAATAACATTGTACGTAAGTCGCTTTTTGAAGAAAAGCTAAAAAGAGCTCATAGAATTGTATATATCTCTCAATATTCCAAAGAGCAAACCCATCGTTATTTTGAAATTAAGGATACTCCAGAATCAATTATCTATAATGGCTGTACAATATCCAAAAAGTTACCTAATCTTAGAAGACCAAATAATGGGCAAAAGCCCTTCTTTTTCTCTGTTGGAAATTTTCTAGAACGTAAAAATTTCTTGTCAATTATAAAGATGATGGAATTATGTAATGATAAGGATTTGTTTATAGCAGGTAATTTAAATACCTCCTACGGAGAAAAGATTGTCAATTATGTGAATGACAATAATATAAACAACGTTCATCTTCTGGATGTAGTTTCAGAGTATGAAAAACAGTGTTATTTAGAACATTGTGAAGCTTTTTTATTTCCATCAATAAGTGAAGGCTTTGGTCTACCACTTTTGGAGGCTATGAAATTTGGTAAACCAATCGTAACTTCAACAAAAACATGTTTACCAGAAATTCTTGGCGATGCAGGATTTTATTTCAATGATTTTGAACCTGAAGCAATGCTTAAAACTGTTAACTTTTCATTGAAAGATTTTAATTCAAATAAAGCATTAATTATCAAAAAAATGCAAACAAAGTTAGAGTTTTTTACTTGGGAAAATGCTGCAAAACAGTATGCAGCATTATATGAGGAATTGTTGAAATCCAAAAGTTAAAGTATGGAAAACAAAGAAAAAATAGCCGTAGTTGTACAAAGGTATGGTGCAGAGATTAATGGTGGTGCGGAATTGCATGCTCGTTTGTTATGCCAAAAATTAAAAAATAATTATAACATAACGGTTCTAACGACATGTTCTGTAGACTATCAAATTTGGGATAACTCTTTGAATGAAGGTGAAAGTTACCTTGATGGTATAAGAGTAAAGAGGTTTAAATCGATTTCTAATAATTCTCATAAGGTTAATAAAAAGTATAGAAAATTAGCAGGAGTTCGTAGGCATCATCTTTTTTTAAAAAAAATAAAACTCTTTTGGCTTTACAAAAAGCTTGGACTACATTATATCACTAAATCCGATCAAAAAAAATGGATCAGATATCAGGGGCCATATTGTCCAGGTTTAATAGATTTTTTAAAAGTAAATTCAATTAATTTCAAGAAAGTCATCTTTTTTACCTACTTATATTATCCCACTTTTGAAGGAATTCAGATCACAAAAAACAACATTTTAATTCCTACAGCTCATGATGAGCCTCCATTTTACTTTAAGTCGTACCGCTATGTTTTCCACAACGCTAAGTTTATAATGTACAACAGCTGGTCAGAAAAAAGGCTTGTAGAATCTGTGTATCCAAAAACAATAAAAACTCCAAGTGCTATAGCAGGTGTTGGTTTTGATGATTTCGATATAGAATCAATTGAAGAAACAAAAGTAAATAATAATTTTCCATATATCATTTATTTAGGACGTATTGATAAAAGCAAAGGATGTGATATTCTTCTTGATTATTTTGAAAAGTATATCCGTGAAACAAAATCTGATTTAAAGTTAATCATGGTTGGTAAAAGTTTTATGGAGTTAAATTCTAATTACGAGAATGTAATTTTTACTGGATTTGTTTCAAACAGTGAAAAATATCACTATTTGCTGAACTGTAAAGCCCTAATTATTCCTTCGATTTATGAAAGTTTATCATTGGTAACACTCGAGGCAATGCAACATGGTAAACCTGTAATTGCCAATGAATCTTGTGAGGTCATCAAAGATCATATTGAAATAAGTCAATCGGGGTTTTTGTATAATAATTATACCTCATTTAGCAAAATCCTCCAAAACTTAGAGCAGCTGAGCAGTAAAGAATTTAGTAAAATAAGTTTGAGGGGTAAAAAATATATTGAAGAAAACTATCGTTGGGATAAGATTATTGATAAATTTACTAAAGCAATTGATGCCACATAAATTTACTTTAAAATTTATTTCAGGATCCCTTTTTTTTTATCCATAACTTTCGAAGCTTGATGTATTTCAAAAACGTCACATTGTAGGTTTGAACACAAATTACCCAACCATTAAAACCATCCAAAAAGCCACGTCTAATGAAATAGGCCTTAAAAAATGCCCAACTTGGTCGCCAGAGAATTTTAAAAATTGATGCTTTAATACCTAAATCAAAATAGGCCTGTGCGGCAATACTCGAAAAACGTTCAATTTTTTGGTTGTGCTCTTCATAATCTCTATAAATCCAGTGCAATAAATCGCCTTTTAGATGTCCACTTTTTTTACCTGAAATTAGTGTAAAACAATCATGTGGATTAATGCCTTTCCATGTGCCGCTATCTTTTTTGAATAGCCTCAATTTCCGGTCTGGATACCAGTCTGAATGTCGTATCCATTGTCCGCAATAATTATTTAAACGGTTAAAATAATACCCGTCTCTATCCCAATTATTTTTGACTTCGAGTATCGACTTTTTTAGAGTTTCAGAAAGTGCTTCATCGCCATCCAAAGATAGAATATAATCATGTTTTGCTTGAGCCAAAGCAAAGTTCTTTTGTTCTTTGTAGCCCAAAAAATTTTGCTCAATAAAACGCACATTATAACGTTCACATATCGCTTTTGTTCCGTCTGTAGAATAGGAGTCTACGACTACAATTTCATCGGCAATATTTTGTAAAGATGAAAGACATTTTTCCAAATGTTCCTCCTCATTAAAAGTGATAATAACCGCAGAAAGTTTAATCATATTTTTATTCTAAATTACGGTAATTTAACCAAAGAAAAAGATAAGTTTTTAGTTGCATAAATGCTCTAAGATAAGCCAAAATAAAACCCTGTTTGCCATCTAATATACAAAGATTAAAAACACATTCTTTTTTTAAAGTCCAAAAGGGTTTCCAAATAAAATCAATCATATTTGGTTTTACTTTTTTTGAGTAGAGACTAAAAGCTTCTCTTTTTGCAATTTGTGTGGTTCGTTGCGAAAACAAATCAAAATCCAAGTACAATGTTGTAAACTTTAAATTCAGTTGTGATACGCTAACATTCTTTGATTTTTTCGACCATAAAATGGGCTTACATTTTGTTCTAAACCCAGAAAATTTCATAGACCTCCCCATAAAGTCAAATTGAGTTTTAGCTTTGAAAATCTTGTTTGTTTTTTGGGTTTCAACTATGGATTGAATTTCTTTTTTTAAGTCTGTTGGAACAATCATATTGGCCTCTAAACCTAGAATCCAATCATAAATACAATGTTGATTGGCAATTTCAAAAAGTATTGAAATGTTATCTTTTTTATTTTCAATAAAATCAAAATCAAATTCTTTTTTTAGCTTTACTTGTACCTCTGACTCTAAAGTTCCAATTACAATAATTTGCCTTGCAAAAGATAAATGTTTTAAACACGTTTTTAAATACGCATTATCATCGAAAGAAATTACAACAGCACTGATCATAAATTTAAAAACTGTACGATTAATTGTGTAGTACTGAACAAAAGTAATAATTTTACAACGATTAAGGTTTTATTTTATGGCAAAGCTTCCAATTTTGATGTACCACAATGTCACTGCTAACAATTCGGATAGTAAGGGGCTTACAATTTCTGTTGAAAAATTGGAGGAACAGTTTCAGTACTTGGTTTCAAAAGGTTATTCAAGTATTTTTTTCTCGGACATGGAATCTAATAAAATCGTACCTCCAAAGAAACCAATCATCATTACTTTTGATGATGTTTATGTAAACCAACTGAAGTATGCCTACCCTTTACTTAAAAAATATAACTTAAAAGCTAGTTTTTTTGTGCCTTTTGCCTATGTTGGAGGTTTTGATGATTGGAATGATGGACAAGAAAACATCATGTCTGTAGAACAGTTAAAATCTTTAGATACTAATGTAATTGAGTTGGGACTTCACTCTTTTCGACATCGTCCCTACGATAGTTTGAGTTCGGAAGCGGTAGACATTGATTTTAAAGAATGTCAAGATTTTATACAAAAGCACAAATTAGACGTCAAAAATATTTTGGCTTATCCCTATGGGAAATTTCCAAGAGAAAAGTCTGAAAAATTACGTTTCTTTAATCAGTTGTCTGTTCATAGAATTGCGTTTGGTCTTCGCATTGGAAATCGAATAAATCGGCTACCACTACAAACAAAATATGAACTCAATCGTTTGGATATCAAAGGGGATATGCGTTTGTCCTCTTTTAGGTTAAAAGTAAAGTTTGGAAAGTTATTATTTTAAGTTTTTTTGTAACAACATAAGCTTTGCATATCTAGAAAACACGCCATAAGCGTTAGCAGCAGCAACAGCCAATGCCGGCAATCCATCTTTAAAACCTCCTTTGATGATATAACTATGAAAAAAACGGTAAAAGGGCTTGAAGGCCAAATGAAAGTAATTTGTTTTTTTACCTTTTTTTAGCATCTGTTCGGCTTGAAACCAGGCATACGAATCTTTCTTTTTTAGATAATGCTCAAAGCCTTTATAAGTATAGTGTAGGACAGAAGTTTTGAGCTGACCAATTTTTCCATCAATGATTAATTTTTCATGTACACTACCTTCAAACCTGCATTTTTCACGTTGTACAAGACGAATAACAGAACTACCTTGATGAAATAAAAATCTGTTCATAAAAAAATGTGGAAATTTTAGTTTAAAACCTTTAATTACAGATTGATTTATAGCTGTTTTGATTTCAACTTGAAGTTGATACGGAATGCGTTCATCGGCATCCAAAAATAAAACCCATTCGCAGTTTGCAAATTCTAAGGCATAATTTTTTTGATTAGAAAAATTATCAAAAACTCTCGACACAACTTTACAGCCATGCTGTTCTGCAATTTCAACAGTTTTGTCTGTACTTAGGGAATCAACAACAATAATTTCATCGGCAAATTGAACGGAATGGAGTGCGCCTTTAAGATACTTGTCTTCATTGTAAGTTGGAATAATGACCGATAGTTTTGGCATCGCTGATTTTAGGGTAAATTTATAAAAAATATTTATCTTCGCACTCAGATGAGCAAGATTGATACTTCCATAATTATAAGCACTTATAATTCTCCAAAATGGCTAGAAAAGGTACTGATTGGCTACAATAATCAATCTTATCAATTTTTCGAAATTGTAATTGCTGATGATGGTTCTGGGCAAGACACTCTTGATCTTATTGAATCTATTCAATCTAAAGTATTTTATCCTATTGTTCATGTTTGGCACGAAGATAATGGCTTTCAAAAATCTCAAATTTTAAATAAAGCCATCCAAAAATGTAGCACACCATATATCATTATGTCTGATGGTGATTGTATTCCAAGACAAGATTTTGTAGCATGTCATGTCAAACACAGAGAAGAGGGGTTTTTTCTTTCAGGGGGTTATTTTATGTTTCCCATGTCAATTTCTAAATTGATTTCAAACGAAGACATAGATACAGGTCGCTGTTTTGATTTGAAATGGTTGAAATCTCACGGGTTGAAACCTACATTTAAGAATTTCAAGTTGACTGCCAAAGGGTTTGTATCTTGGTTTTTAAATACAATTACACCAACAAATGCCAGTTGGAATGGACATAATGCATCGGGTTGGAAAAAAGACATTGTGGCTGTAAATGGATTTGATGAACGCATGCAATATGGTGGTCAAGATCGTGAACTTGGTGAGCGACTGTTCAATTATGGTATAAAAAGCAAACAACTACGCTATAGTGCTATTTGTGTGCATTTGGACCACCCAAGAGGTTATAAAACAAAGGAATCAATTGATAAAAATTTAGAAATTCGTCGCCAGGTAAAATCTAAAAAAAGTATCTGGACACCATCTGGAATTATTCAAGGCGAAAGGGTCTAATTTTTGTGTATTAGTTCTTTTTTCTGTACACCCCTAATTTCCAGTATCTATTTTCTTTTGAAGATTCAATTTTTGTAAATTCTAGTTGCTCTAACTTTTTATGATTAAAAAACTCCCAACAGCCTTCACCTTCTTTAAAAATAGAAACAATTAAAATTCCATTTGAATTTAGTTTGGATAAAACACGTTCTAAGACATCGGACTTTAACTTTTGATTTATGTAATAAAAGGCTTCATTAAAAATAATAACATCATAATTTTGGTCCGGGGTATAGTAGTGCAAGTCTGCAACCACAAATTTTGAGTTATCAAAATTAAATTTCTTAGCTTTTTTTATCGAAACTTGAGAAAAATCTACGCCACAATAATATTTAAATTTAGAATTTAGCTCTTTTAATTTAAACCTTAAAACACCCTCTCCAGCTCCTAAATCCAATAATTTTGGATTTTCAGCGTATTTTTTGATAGCATTTATAATTCCAATATAGCGTGGTTCTTCTTCATTTTCAAACAAATAGTCCCATTTTCCGCTTTTATACTGTCTATCCCAACGGAGTTTCCTTTTCCAATTTTTTAGACTTTCAAAAAAGGTTAGTTTTTTCATTTGTTAAATGGTATTTTAGAAACGGATTCAATTTATCAAGTATCATTTCAGGGGTGAGTTTATTATATAAAAATTGAGGATTTTCTTCAATTTTTTTCAGATTACTTCTTTTTGTGGAAAACAATTCTGGCTTTTCGTCAAGCAAGTGAATTGAATTGTGAAACACACCATCTTCAAAACTCGCCCAGCTAGATTTTAAGACGTAAGGAGAAAAGATCGTAAAAGTGGGTTTTTCAAGTGCTTTGGCAATGTGAACCGCTCCACCTTCGTTAGAAACCAAAAGATTGCATTCGTTCATTAGAGTTATAAACCCTCTGATGCTATCTTCATAAATGTCAAAAATAATAGCATTTTTGTGTTTGCAACCATCGTATATTTTTTGCGCTTCACTTTTTTGATGTGGTGCATAATTGAATAAAATTTTGATGTCATACTTTGATGTCATATGGTCTATGAGTTCAATCACATAAGTACATGGCATCGATTTTTGAGGGGTGCTTCCCAATATCCCAAACATAATAATAGGCTTTTCATAGGCTTTAAGTTTAGACCGCTTTTTTTCACTTTTACTCAAATAAATTTTAGGCTCGTAAATGGGGTTTTTTAATGGAAAAGCACTGCTAACCAAATGCACACGATCTTGTATGGATTTTCCACAAATGTGTGTTTTTTCTTTTAAAAAATTCACATTATGTGTATAAAATGGAAGTATCGGATCTTTTTGTTTTTTCTTGAAACCTACCCGAATTTTTGCGCCAGAGAACAAACATATAAATCGGCTTTGAAACTTGGCATAGGGGTCAAAAATAATATCATATTTTTCTCTGCTTAACTCCCAGGTTGTTTTTATGAGATTTGGGATTTTCTTGAGTTGTTTTTCTTTGATTCGTATAATTTTATCAATACAACCATGATTTTCAATAACTCCAGAAGTGTAGTCATAAACAAAATAATGAATTTCTGATTCAGGAAAAACGGTTTTAATATTAGAAGCTATGAGCGATGCGATAAGCACATCGCCAATACGTTTATTTTGAATCACAAGTATTTTTTTCATAAAAGTCTATAACCTATCTTAGCAAGATATTACTTTTTTCAAAGTTGTAAAAACATCCATGAAGAATCTTATCATACATTCAGATTTTCAAGACAAAAAAGTTGCTATTGAACAAGCAATCTTAAATTTTGAAAAAAAGAACGGAAATCTTCTAAAATCAGGTCGAAATAGTATTAAATCTATTGAAATTGAGGGGTTAAATTTGAATTTTAAAAAATTTAAAACGCCTAATTTTTTTAATGCGTTTATTTATAAATTTATTCGCCCGTCAAAAGCAAAACGCTCCTACAAATATGCTAATATTTTACTTCAAAAATCAATTCTAACACCAACTCCGGTTGCTTATTTTGAAGCCACTAATTTTTTTGGTTTAAAAGAAAGTTATTACATCAGTCTTCAAGTCGATTATGATTTGGATTTTAGAGTTTTAATTCACGATTTAAATTACCCAAACCGCGATGAAATATTAAAACAATTTACAGTATTTACGTATCAATTACACGAAGCTGATATCAATTTTTTGGATCATTCGCCTGGAAATACACTTATTGTTAAAACAAAAAATAATCACTACGATTTTTATTTAATTGATTTAAATAGAATGCGCTTTGAAACTCTGAATTTTGACCAAAGAATGCACAACATTAGACGTCTGTGGCCCTCTAAATATATGGTTAAAATTATGGCAAAAACCTATGCTAAATTGTCTGAAAAATCTTTTGAGGAAACGTACAATCTCATGCTCAAACACAGTCGTGCTTTTCAGAAAAAAGTAAACTCAAAAAAACTACGTAAGCGCGTGCAAAAATTACAGTTTAAAAAAGTTTAAACCGCTACATTATGTGTTCTTAGCGCATCATTTAAAGAGGTTTTTTTGTTTGTACTCTCTTTTCGTTTTCCAATAATGAGTGCACATGGTACATTAAAATCTCCAGCAGGGAATTTTTTGGTATAACTTCCAGGAATTACCACCGAACGAGATGGTACAATACCCTTCAATTCAACAGGTTCAGCGCCAGTAACGTCTATAATTTTTGTTGAACCCGTAAGTACTACATTGGCCCCTAAAACCGCTTCTTTTTCTACACGTACCCCTTCAACAACGATGCATCGCGATCCAATAAAAGCATCATCTTCAATAATGACTGGCGCAGCCTGTAGGGGTTCCAAAACACCACCAATACCTACACCACCCGAAAGGTGTACGTTTTTACCAATTTGAGCACAACTCCCAACAGTAGCCCAGGTGTCTACCATTGTACCTTCGTCTACATAAGCACCAATATTGACATAACTTGGCATCAAAATTGTGCCTTTGGAAATATAAGCTCCATGGCGTGAAACAGCATGTGGTACCACACGAATTCCTTTAGCTTTATAGTCTTTTTTGAGTGGAATTTTATCGTGAAATTCAAAAGGTCCCACTTCAATAGTTTCCATAGTTTGAATAGGGAAATACATCACAACAGCTTTTTTTACCCATTCATTCACTTGCCATCCATTTTCAATTGGTTCGGCGACACGTAGACTACCTTCATCTAACAATGAAATAATTTTTCGTACGGCTTCTTGTGTATTTTTTTCGCTGAGCAATTCTCGATTATCCCATGCGGCTTCTATAGTTTGTTGTAATGTGGTCATTTGGATTATATTATTGAGCAAATATATATCATATTCAAAAAAATGCGTGTAAATTTCACACTAGTTTTTTTAAAAATAAGTCTTTTTTCGGTCTTGTTATTTGAGTGAAGTTGTATTTTTGTTGAAATGGGAAGAATTCTTGCATTAGATTTTGGAAAAAAACGAACCGGTGTTGCTGTAACCGATCCGCTTCAAATTATTGCATCGGGACTAGCTACCGTTGAAACTAAACAACTCCTGGTGTTCTTAAAGGACTACATTTCTAAAGAGGAAGTGGATATTTTTGTTGTTGGTTTGCCTAAACAAATGAACAGTCAACCCTCTGAGAGTGAATATCTTATTCAACCATTCATCAAAAAATTAAAGAACACTTTCCCAAATATCCCCATAAAAAGAGAAGATGAACGCTTTACATCCAAACTAGCCTTTCAATCTATGATTGATAGTGGAATGAAGAAAAAGCAGCGTCAAAACAAAGCGACTATCGATAAAATTAGTGCCACACTTATACTTCAATCCTTTTTGAATCGTAAATAATTCTTTTTCCTTTGTTTTTTACGATTTGAGAGTTGTATTTTTGACCCAAAATTGTTGAAGAATGATATTACCAATTGTTGCATACGGAGATCCAGTTTTAAAGAAGAAAGCTACTGAAATTACATCAGATTATGCAGATTTAAAATCACTCATTGCCAATATGTATGAAACCATGTACGGCGCTTATGGTGTAGGATTGGCTGCTCCACAAATTGGATTATCTATTCGACTTTTTTTAGTTGATACATCGCCTTTTGCGGAAGATGAATCTTATTCAGAATCGGAGCGAAAAGCACTTAAATCATTCAAAAGAACATTTATCAATCCTGAAATTTTAGAAGAAACAGGTGAGGAGTGGGCTTTTAATGAAGGCTGTTTGAGTATTCCTAATGTTCGTGAAGATGTTTTAAGAAAACCACATATAAAAATTCGCTATCAGGATGAAAATTTTGATACACACACCGAAGAATTTGATGGACTAATTGCTCGAGTGATTCAACATGAATATGATCATATAGAAGGTGTTTTATTTACGGATAAAGTTTCAACACTAAAAAAGCGTTTAATAAAAAGTAAATTAACCTCTATTTCGAAAGGAAAAATAAATGTAGATTACCGCATGCGTTTTCCGAAAATTTCTAAAAAAAGATTTTAAACAAATATTATAATGACTTTAGACAAAATACTCGCTATAACCAATAAACCAGGTCTTTTTAAACTTGTCAATCCAAACCGAAGTGGTTACATCATAGAATCTCTATTAGACAATAAACGAACATTTATCAAAATAGATAAAACACAAAGTTTACTTAGCGATATTTCAATGTACACTTTAGAAGGAGAAGTTTCTTTATCCGATGTTTTTGATAAAATTCTTAAAAAAGAAAATGGAAATGAAACTTCCATTTCACCCAACGCATCAAAAGACGATTTGGAAGAATATTTGTTTTCAATTTTACCGAACTACGATGAAGACCGTGTCTATCCAAGTGATATCAAAAAATTGTTACGTTGGTACAATTTGTTGCTGTCTGTAGGTGCTTTTGGCAAACAAAAAGCTTCAAAGGACGAAGAAGAATAATCTTCTTTGTTTTTAATATTTAATTATGTTTTCCGCATACACCAAAGAATTTAGATATAATTGGCATCTGGCAGCACCTGTTATAATGGGTATGCTAGGCCATACTTTTGTGGGTTTGGTTGACAACCTAATGGTTGGACAGCTTGGTGCAGCAGAGCTAGCCGCAGTATCTCTAGGGAATAGCTTCTTTTTTGTAGCGATGTCCTTAGGTATTGGTTTTTCTACGGCTATTACACCTTTGGTTGCCGAAGCAGATTCTGAAGGAAATTTTGCACGTGGAAAATCTGCCTTAAAACATGGAATGGTACTATGTACAGCAATTGCTGTTGTTTTGTTTGTTATAATTTTACTAGCCAAACCTTTGATGTATATGATGGATCAGCCAGAAGAAGTAGTGGTTCTTGCCTTACCTTATTTGGATATGATTGCAGTGTCTTTAATTCCATTAATTATTTTTCAAGCGTTAAAGCAATTTAGCGACGGTATGTCGCTCACAAGATATCCCATGTACGCTACAATTTTAGCTAATGTAATTAATGTATTTTTCAATTATGTATTGATTTTTGGACTATGGGGATTTCCAAAAATGGGTGTTGTTGGTGCAGGTATAGGTACACTTATTTCCCGATTTGTGATGGTAGTGCTAATGTGGTATTTCTTAGTTCAATTGAAAAAAACTAAATCATATTTAAAAGATTTAAAGTTTTTCGTTCTAGAACATTCTATGATAAAAAAAATCATCAGTTTGGGATTGCCTAGTGCGTTGCAAATGTTTTTTGAAATTGGTGTATTTACAGCTGCCATTTGGCTGAGTGGAACTTTGGGTAAAAATGCACAAGCAGCCAATCAAATTGCACTAAATTTATCGTCTATGACCTACATGATAGCTGTAGGCTTGAGTGTGACAGCCACCATTAGAGTTGGCAATCAAAAAGGGTTAAAACGACCAGATGAACTTAGGAGAATTGCAAAATCCATATTCTTTATGGGATTTATTTTTGCAACCGTTTTTGCGGCAATTTTCCTTACTTTTCATCAAGTTTTACCAACATTCTATTTAGATTTAAGTGATATAAAACATTTTTCAGACAATCAAAATGTGGTTCAAATTGCTTCAACACTGCTTATTATTGCTGCATTATTTCAAATAAGCGATAGTACTCAAGTTGTGTTTTTGGGCGCATTACGAGGATTACAAGACGTAAAAATTCCAACATTTATCACATTTATTGCCTACTGGGTTATTGGTTTTCCTATAAGTTATTATTTGGGAAATGCATCACTATATGGGAGTACAGGGATTTGGATTGGACTTTTGGCAGGACTAACCGCATCCTCAATTTTTTTATACATCCGTTTTGATTATCTTTCGAAGAAACTTATACTTAAACAAGAACGATCATGACATTACCAAAATTTATTCTTGGAGACAACTCTGAATTTCCAGAAGCCATATTTATAATACACACAGAATTCCCGCGATTTATTATAAATTTGGAAAATGATGAATTGGAATGGCTTGAAGATTTTGATCAACAAGATGAAAATGAGTTACAAAGTGAAGCGAAAAATGCCATACAACAAGCCACTTCTTTTTATGATTTAGAAGTTGCCAAATATGAAAATGAGTAATGCAAATTATTGATCAAATTTTAGAATTAGACCGTGATTTACTTCTATTCCTCAATAATTTGGGAAGTCCAACCTGGGATTCATTTTGGTTGGTCATCACAAACAAACTTACCTATATTCCTCTTTATATTTTTTTGCTTTATCTGATGTGTAAAAACTTGAATAAAAAAGCGATTTTAATTTTAGTTTTATCAATCGCAGCGATGATTACATTTACAGATCAAATTACCAATCTTTTTAAATTTAGTTTTGAAAGACTAAGACCATGTGCACAAGAGGGAGTTATGGAGCTTATTCGTCAGAGTTCATGTTGGGGTTTTGGCTTTTTCTCGGGACATTCTTCCAATACAATGGCAGTTGCAGTTTTTACAATTTTAATGCTAAAATCACCAAATAGAAAACTGATTTTTCTCATGTTGCCGTGGAGTATCGTTGTTGGCTACAGTCGTATTTATTTGGGCCTACATTATCCACTTGATGTTTTGTGTGGTTTGACTTTTGGGGTGTTTTCAGGGTTCTTGTTTTATACTTCATTCAAAACTTTAGAACGAAGACTTGTGGTAGTTTAAAACCTCTAGCGCAGCAACAAAGGGAGAAAGCTTATTTTCTTTTACAAGTTGAATTTGTTCTTCAAGAAATTTCTTGGTGTTTTTATGCTGAAAAAAATCAATACGAAGTTGATTTTCAATGGATTGCATCATCCAAAAAATATTTTGTTCTTCTCTTTTTTTAAAGAAAAAGGCATTAGATATTGTTAGCTTTACATATGATTCAATCATATCCCATGCCTCAACAATTCCTTGGTTTTTCAAAGCACTACATAGCATCACTTTTGGGTTCCATTCCGAAGGATTTGTAGCATAGAGATGCAATGCGCTCTTGAAAGCACTTTTGGCTAATTTTGCTGCATCTACGTTTGTACCATCTGCTTTGTTTATAAGCACTGCATCGGCCATTTCAATAATTCCTCGTTTTATACCTTGAAGTTCATCACCAGCACCTGCTAATTTTAATAACAGGAAAAAATCAACCATTTCATAAACAGCAGTTTCCCCTTGACCAACTCCTACAGTTTCAACCAAAATTTTGTCATATCCAGCGGCCTCACACAAAATTATAGCTTCTCTTGTATATTGACCCACACCACCCAGAGTTGATCCAGAAGCTGTAGGTCGAATAAATACATTATCTTCTCGTACCAATTCTGTCATTCGTGTTTTGTCTCCTAAAATACTCCCTTTGCTTTTACTACTGCTGGGGTCTATGGCGAGCACCGCTATTTTATGATTTTTAGATACCAGATGTTTGCCAAGTGCTTCAATAAATGTACTTTTTCCAACACCAGGAACACCAGTAATTCCAACTCGAATAGTAGGCGAGGGGTTGGGATGATTTAGGCATTTATCTATTAATGTATTTGCTAAAGTTCTATCGGATTGTTTAGTACTTTCAATGAGTGTAATACCTTGGCTTAATGCAGTTCTATCGCCTTGTATAATCCCCAAAAACAATTCTTCAACAGTGCGTTTGTTTTGCCGTTTTTGTTTAAGTCTTTTTACAGCATTATCATTAGTTATTTCTTGATTAGAAATGCCTTCTAGTTCTTTTATGCCATGAAAATTATCTTCCTTTTTTTTCAACGGATAAGTTTAATTGTATTATATCAAATTTAAGCAATATTTTTATGTTCAAGCTTTTTAAATTTCCAAAGCACATAAACTATATTTACAAATGAAATTAAAACAAAAATTGATTGAACAATTAAACTTCCCAACTAAAGTTGTGGCTTCACATATAGATTTTGATAAATATATCTCTATTGATTTATCACATCAAAATGCTGAGCTTAAAAAAATAAAACTCAATTCATCCGAATCTCTTTCGGATTACATTAATAATTATTTAAAAATCCATTCGAAAAAAATTGCTTTTGGGGGGTATTTGGAGAAAAGAGAGATTTACAATAGAAGCTCACATTTTAATACGCAAAGTACTGAAAATCAACGCAATATTCATTTGGGAATCGATCTTTGGTGTGAGGCCAACACTGCTGTTTTGGCGGCTCTAAATGGTGTTATTCATAGTTTTAAAAATAATACTGCATATGGTGATTATGGACCAACAATCATTTTAGAACATTGTATTGATGGTATCACATTTTATACTTTATATGGCCATCTTTCGTTGGGTTCTATTACTAATTTAAGAGTTGGTACAAAGGTAAAAGCTGCCGAAGTTATAGGGTATTTAGGCACAGCTGAGGTCAACGGAGATTATCCTCCACATTTGCATTTTCAAATCATAAATGATCTTCAAGGGAATTTTGGTGATTATCCTGGTGTGTGTAGTGCAAATGAACTTGATTTTTATAAAGAGAATTGTCCAGATCCAAACTTGATTTTAAAACTCAAATAAGTACTTTTATTCTCTTACCAATATCCAATCTCCTTTTTTAATCAATGGTTCAGCTTGTTTGTATTTGAGCGTTTTACTTTCACCACTCATTACATTTTTGATGGTCACGCGATCGTTTCTTCCAATTTTTGGTTGCTCTCTAACAATTGTTTCAACTGGCTGATTTCTTTGTTGTGTATTGCCTGCGGCTCTGCTTTGAGCAGCGCGCTCGTCCATATTTGGAATAATATCTTTTGAAGTTTGAACTTTTTCGCGACGTCTGGCCTTGGCTTCTTGAATTGTATTGGCGGTTTCTTGAGGGATTTCACCTTTAAATAAAAATGAAATAACATCTTTGTTTACCTGGTCAATCATGGCCTTGAACAATTCAAAAGATTCAAATTTATAAATCAAAAGAGGGTCTTTTTGCTCGTGTACGGCAAGCTGAACAGATTGCTTTAATTCGTCCATTTTTCGAAGATGGGTTTTCCATGATTCGTCAATAATGGCCAAAGAAATATTTTTTTCGAAATCAGTCACTAATTGTTTACCATTAGTTTCATAGGACTTTTCTAAGTCCGTAATAACTTGAAGCGTTTTTGTACCATCTGTAAATGGCACCACAATTCTCTTGAACTTGTCGCGCTGTGTTTCGTATACATTTTTGATAACAGGGAAGGCTAAATCTGCATTACGTTCCATTTTGGCCTCGTAGTGTTCAAAAGCGACTTTATAAACTTCTTTTGTGATTTCTTGAATGCTTTTGTTTTCAAATTCAGACTTATCCATTGGCGCACTCATCGAAAAGTATCGAATCAATTCAAATTCAAAGTTTTTGAAGTCATTAGCTTCTTTGTTAGTTTCTGTAATGATTTCAGCGGTGTCGTAGACCATATTAGCCAAATCTACTCTTAGACGTTCTCCATTCAATGCATTGTATCGTCTTTTGTATACCACTTCGCGCTGAGCATTCATGACATCATCATATTCCAGGAGTCGTTTTCGAATTCCAAACTGATTTTCTTCTACTTTTTTCT
>CBFHNG010000007.1:21101-43985 GCA_965657165.1 Flavobacteriaceae bacterium | reverse complement strand
AAAAAGCCTCTGAATTGTAATTGGTTTTAGAATAATAATCAACCCATTCTGATTGTTTCTTCTGCTTTAATTTTGAAATATAGTCATATAAACTAGTTAAGATATTTTCGTGTGCTTTTTTTGATAAATTACCCGATTTAGCCTCATTTTTGTAATCATTATTATACTTGTGTTCTAACTTTGCTAGAAGATGAATATTTGGATAAAGTATTGAACTAAGTCGAGTTTTTGAAGGCAACAAAGATGATATTAATTGTACAGGTAATCCATCAATATAAGTTTGCATCATTTTTAACATTTCAGCACCATGATATTTTGATAAAACTAAAGGGCCTAAAAAATGAGTGATAAATTGTTTGTAAGCTCGCCATGGAGTGTTCTCTTTGTAGAAATCAAAAGATAATGTATCTATAAGTATAGGTTTTCCTTTGTGAAAAGTTATATTATATGCAGATGCATCTTTTAAAATAAAACCTTTGGATAGAGCATATTTTTGAATCTTTAGAGTTAAAAGAGCAGCTTGCTTATATTGCTCAAAGCTCCATTCATATGGGTTTGTCACAAAAGGAATCTTTTCTGGAGTGATAATTATTTCTTCATATGAAACTGAAGTTTCAGTGTGGGGAATTAATAATTTTTTTTGGATTAAACTATCAAAGAAACCTCTTTCTTTTAATGCTACATATTGAGAAAAATAAATTGGTTGTATTGATCTACGTAAAACATCTTGATCGTAAAACAAAGAACCCGATGGGTCCCTAAAGGAAGCCTCATGAGTATTATTTTTAATCATCATTTGATGTACTAGTGTTGTCATCAATATCTATCGAGTCAGTAACATCTTCTTTAGCTTTTATGCCAAAAATTATCTTTATTTTGTAAACTATATTCTTAGTAAAAAGCAAAACACCTGCCACAGCTGCAACTATAGCTTGGACAATCATGGCCCCCAAGCCTGGATCGAAATATAAAAATTGCATAGTAATTTACATTAATATTGTTAAAAATTGGATACCAAGTTACTAATTTTTCTTTAGAAATAAATAATAGAAATTTATTGTAAAAATGGCCGCATTGGAAATAATAATAGGCCATGCATTGGATAACATAACTCCATACACAACAAAAAGTAAACATGCAATAGAATTAATAACTCTTAACGATCTTAAATTTTTCATTGTAAAAGAAATTAGTAAAATCAAAGTAGCGATATAGCCTATCCATTCTGCTATTTCAATTCCCAAAAATTCCATTTACAATGCTTTGTTTCGTTTACGATCAACTTCTTTGAGGTAAATTTTTCTGAGCCTAAGGTGACTCGGCGTAACTTCTACATATTCGTCTTTTTGAATATATTCTAAAGCTTCTTCCAAAGAGAATTTAATCGCTGGAACAATCTTCGCCTTATCATCTGCCCCAGAACTACGAACATTACTTAGTTTTTTTGTTTTGGTGACATTTACGACCATGTCATCGCCACGAGAATTTTCTCCAATAACTTGACCTTCATAAATGGACTCTCCTGGATCAACAAAAAACTTTCCACGCTCCTGAAGTTTATCAATAGAATATGGAATTGCAGTTCCATTTTCCATAGACACCAATGAACCGTTCTGACGTTCTGGAATACCTCCTTTAAGAGGTTGATATTCTTTAAAACGATGTGCCATTATGGCTTCTCCTGCTGTTGCAGTAAGCAATTGATTTCTAAGTCCAATAATACCACGTGATGGTATTATAAATTGGCAAACCATACGCTGACCTTTGATTTCCATAGTCAAAAGTTCTCCTTTTCGCATAGTGACCATCTCTACGGCTTTTCCTGAAATATGTTCTGGTAAATCAATAGTCATTTCTTCCACAGGTTCACATTTTACACCATCTATTTCTTTGATAATGACCTGTGGCTGACCAATTTGCAGCTCATACCCTTCTCTACGCATGGTTTCAATCAAAACAGATAAATGCAAAACCCCACGACCAAAAACCATAAATTTATCGGCACTATTAGTTTCTTCCACACGAAGTGCTAAGTTTTTCTCAAGTTCTTTTTCTAAACGTTCTTTTAGGTGTCTAGACGTAACAAATTTTCCATCTTTTCCAAAAAATGGTGAGTCATTTATTGTAAACATCATACTCATTGTAGGCTCATCAATCGCAATGGTTTCTAATGCTTCGGGGTTATCAACATCGGCAATTGTATCACCAATTTCAAAACCATCCAGACCAACAAGCGCACAGATTTCTCCAGCAGTAATTGCATCTACTTTTTTTCTTCCTAAACCTTCAAAAATATGAAGTTCTTTTATTTTTGATTTTAATATTGAACCATCTCTTTTTATTAGAGATACTGTTTGATTTGTACTTAAAGTACCTCTTTGTAGACGACCAATCGCTATTCTCCCTGTAAATGACGAATAATCCAAAGATGTAATTAGCATTTGTGTAGTGCCTTCATCAAATTTTGGCGCAGGAATATGATCTATTACCATATCCAAAAGTGGTGCAATAGAATCTGTTTCTGATTTCCAATCCTCGCTCATCCAATTGTTTTTGGCAGAGCCGTAAACGGTTGGAAAATCCAATTGCCATTCTTCGGCTTCCAATTCAAACATTAAATCAAAAACTGCTTCATGAACCTCATCGGGCGTACAATTTTCTTTATCAACTTTATTAATGACCACACATGGTTTTAGTCCCATTTGAATGGCTTTTTGAAGAACAAAACGCGTTTGTGGCATTGGACCTTCAAAAGCATCAACAAGAAGTAAAACGCCGTCTGCCATATTAAGTACACGCTCAACTTCACCACCAAAATCGGCGTGACCAGGCGTATCAATAATATTGATTTTTGTATTCTTATAAACCACAGATACATTCTTGGATGTGATGGTGATTCCACGTTCTCGTTCTAAATCATTGTTGTCTAAAATTAAATCTCCTGTATTTTCGTTTTCACGAAATAATTGACAGTGATATAGAATCTTATCGACTAACGTTGTTTTACCATGATCGACATGGGCAATAATTGCAATATTTTTAACCTGGTCCATATGTAACCCTTTTGAGCGTGCAAAGGTACACTTAATTTTAGGATTATTGAGAATTAATAATATATAGTAGCCCTTCAAAATTGTTTATATTTGTATCATAAATTAAAATCAATGCAACTTCAGTCCATACCAAAGTTAAAACACACCAATTCAAATCAGTTTTTTTTACTTGCTGGCCCGTGTGCTATCGAAGGAGAAACAATGGCACTTCAAATTGCAGAACGCATTTGTGAGATTACAAATAAATTGGAAATTCCTTTTGTTTTTAAAGGTAGTTTTAAGAAAGCAAACCGAAGTCGAATTGATAGTTTTACAGGAATTGGTAATGAAAAAGCATTAAAAATTCTTCAAAAAGTTTCAAAAAGTTTTGATATTCCAACCATTACAGACATTCATGAAGTAAGCGATGCTGTTTTGGCTGCACAATATGTTGATGTATTGCAGATCCCAGCATTTCTTGTACGTCAAACGGACTTGGTAGTAGCGGCTGCAAAAACTGGAAAAGTGGTTAATCTAAAAAAAGGACAATTTATGAGTCCCGAGGCTATGAAACATGCGGTACAAAAAGTAAAAGATTCTGGGAACGAAAAAGTTTGGATTACAGACCGCGGAACCATGTTTGGATACCAAGATATGATTGTAGATTTTAGAGGGATTCCAACTATGAAACAGTTTGCACCAACAGTCTTAGATGTAACACATTCATTGCAGCAACCAAATCAAAATAGCGGTGTAACAGGTGGTCGCCCAGAAATGATAGAAACTATTGCAAGAGCGGGTGTTGTCAATCATGTTGATGGCTTATTTATTGAAACTCACTTTGACCCTGCTAATGCCAAAAGTGATGGTGCTAATATGCTGGATTTAAATCACTTAGAAAAACTACTAACCAATCTTTCTGCGATTAGAAAGACAATAAATAGTCTTTAAATTAAACTAAAATATCTTTAATCTTTCAGTTGATTTTGTCTTTGAATTGCATTAAATCCATATGTATCGATAAGATAAATCAGTGAAGTCATGGTTGCTGCACCCAGTTCCAACTCACGTTTATTGACCGCGTCGAAAGTGTCATTTGCTGCATGGTGATGATCGAAATAACGTTGAGAATCTGGGCGTAATCCTGCCAAAACAATAGCATCATTTTTTAGCGGTCCAATATCAGCTCCGCTTCCTCCTTTTTTGAAATAATGAATTAAATAGGGTTCAAAAAGAGGTTTCCATTTTAAAATTTGATTGATTTTATAATCTGGACCGCTAAATGAAAACCCTCTTGGCGTGAATCCTCCAGAGTCACTTTCTAAAGCAAAAATATGTTTTTCGCCTTTTTTCTTGGCAACTTCTGCGTATTTCCGACCACCCCGTAATCCATTCTCTTCGTTCATAAATAGCACGACACGTATAGTGCGTTTTGGACGAATTCCAGTTTCTTTCAAAAGACGTAATACATCCATAGATTGTACACATCCTGCGCCATCATCGTGTGAGCCATCACCCAAATCCCATGAGTCTAAATGACCTCCAACTACAATAATTTCATTTGGGAATTGACTGCCTTTAATTTCGCCAATAACATTATAAGATTGAACATCTTTGAGTTGTTTGCAGTTTTGCTTGAAATAAAATTTAATATTTGAGTCAATTTTTAGCATTCCACTCAAGCGTTCTGCATCATTTGTACTGATGGCCGCCGATGGAATACGTTGGTTTACTGGGGTATCTCCATATGACATTGCTCCAGTATGAGGTAAATCATCCAAGCGCAAATTCATTGATCGGACTATCGTACCCACTGCACCGAGTTTGCCCGCTTCTTTAGCACCATCATAACGTTGGTCCACACATCCTCCATAAGCTTCAAAGGTTTGAATTAAATCGGCTTGCATGGGGCGGTTGAAAAATACTATTTTTCCTTCAATCTCTGTACGATTCATCAATTTTAAATCTTCAATCCCCTGAACTTCAACCACTTGAGCTTTAATGCCTTGAAGTGGTGTAGATACTGAGCCTCCTAAGGCACAAAGATTTACTGGTATTGTTTTTCCAGGAGCGGTTTCTATATATGCAAATTCAGGATTACCACGCACCCACTTTGGCACCATTACAGGTTGAAGCCAAACTTTATCTAATCCGATTGATTCTAATTCCTTTTTGGTGTATTCTACGGCAAGTTCGGCATTTAATGAACCCGACAAACGCCCTCCTATTTCATTTGATAAGTAGGATAACCATTCATAGCTTTTCCCATTGGTAAGTGATGTTTTATAAATTTTTTCAAGTTGTTTTGTATCATCTTGTGAAAAAACGAAGAAACTCAGACTTAAAAATGTTGCTAAAATTTTAAATTTCATAATAAAGGATTTGGGTGTAAATATAAAATTACTAAGTTTTTAGTTTTATAATTAAATCATAAAATATTTAAGATTTACTGGCAAAAGAAATTACATCATTTTCTGAGATTTCATCAGAACCAAGTATTATTAGACGCTCAACAACATTGCGCAATTCTCTGATGTTACCCGTCCAATTGTAGCTTTTTAAAAGCTCTAGAGCAGCTTCTGAAAATTGTTTTTTTGCAGTCCCTTGTTCCGATGCAATTTTAGCACTAAAAAAGTCAACCAATAGCGGAATATCATCTCGTCTGTCATTTAATGCTGGTACTTTTATTAGAATTACAGCAAGCCGATGGTATAGATCTTCTCTAAAACGGCCTTCAGCAATTTCCTTTTTTAAATCTTTATTGGTCGCTGCAACAACTCTTACGTCTACTTTTATGTCTTTGTCGTTTCCTACACGCTGAATTTTATTTTCTTGAAGTGCGCGCAACACTTTGGCTTGAGCAGACAAGCTCATATCGCCAATTTCATCTAAAAATAAAGTGCCTTTGTTCGCAGCCTCAAATTTTCCAGCGCGGTCTTTATGAGCACTTGTAAAAGCGCCTTTTATATGCCCAAAAAGCTCACTTTCAATAAGTTCTGCTGGAATAGCAGCACAATTGACTTCTACCATAGGTCCTCTTGAACGTTCACTTTTTTGATGCAACCAATGTGCAACCAACTCTTTTCCTGTTCCATTTGGCCCTGTAATAAGCACACGAGCTTCTGTAGGCGCTACTTTTTCAATAATCGCCTTGATGTTTGAAATTGGCGCACTTTCGCCAATCATTTCATAGTTTTGACTTATTTTACGTTTCAGGCGTTTATTTTCAACTACCAATTGTTTTCTATCGAGAGCATTTCTAATGGTATTCAAAAGGCGATTTAAGTCTGGTGGTTTGGAAATATAGTCAAAAGCACCTAGACGCATGGTATTTACTGCAGTATCTAAATCACCATGCCCAGAGATCATTACAATTGGAATTTCTGGTTTTATCTTTTTAACAGCCTGTAAAACTTCAACTCCGTCCATCTTTGGCATTTTTATATCACATAGTATTAAATCAAAATCTGATGTTTTTATCGCTTCAATTCCAGCCAGTCCATCTTCAGTTTCAGAAACTTGATAATCCTTATTTTCTTCTGTTAAGATTTTCACCAAAACACGGCGAATCGCTTCTTCGTCTTCTATGATTAATATTTTTGACATCTTTTTTTTGGGTTTAAACGCTAATATATTAATATTTTAACCACTTAATAAGCTCTTTATAACTTGGTTTTTTTCCATACATCAAAATTCCAACACGATAAATTTTGGCCGCAATCCAAACTGTGATCACAAACGTAAATATCAAAATTGTAAAGGACAAAGCTTGCTCCCAAATTGGAACACCAAAAGGAATACGAATAAGCATTACAATTGGTGATGTGAATGGAATATAAGAAAAAACTGTGGAAATTGTACCATGTGGATCTTCTAGGGAGGTAAAGAAACCAACATAAAACCCTACCACCAGAAGCATCACTATGGGCATTAAAAATTGTTGTGTGTCAGTTTCATTGTCTACCGCTGCGCCAATGGCTGCATAAAGTGAACTGTATAATAAATACCCCCCACTAAAAAATAAAATAAAAGCAACCACCAAATTCAACAATGGTAAAGCATGAAATTCTGAGATGATTGCCTGAAGTTCAGCATTGGCATTCACATCAGGAACAGTACCAGCCATTAGTTCTTGTTGTGGTGTAGCAGAAATATCTACCCCAAAAATATAAGAAGCAACTACAGATAAAACACCTATTAGTACAATCCAAACGGCAAATTGAGTAATTCCTGCTAATGAGGTTCCAAAGATTTTACCTAACATTAATTGTATGGGTTTTACAGAAGAAATTATGACTTCAATAATTCGGCTTGTTTTTTCTTCAATGACACTACGCATTATTAAGTTCCCATAAATTACAATAAACATAAAAAGTAAATAGCCCGCAGCACCTCCAAAAATTAACTTCAAGAAACTACCAGTCTTTGACGTTTTCACACCTTGATAGTCTTCCTGATTTATGTCTACATAGGTTTTTGCCGCTTTAATTTTACTCAAGTCTACTCCCAATTTTTTTAGTTTAAGCTCACCAATGCGCTTTTCAATTTTAGATTCTAAATTTGAAATCAAACTTAATGATGGAGATTCCTCTGAATAAAATTTAATTTGACTTGAAACCTCATCAATGGCTAAATCGGGGACGTGCAACAACCCATAGGAATTATTCTCATTTGATAATTTTTTAGCCTCTTCTAAACTAATATCATTGAGGTTTTCATAAATCATTTGATCTGTAGAAACAAGTGCTTCATTTAAAAATCCAGATTCATCTAATACAGCAATTGTACGGACTTTTTCATTATTTACACTTGTTAAATAGGCAACTAGTGATAGAAGTCCTACCAAAATAAGAGGACTTAAAAATGTCATCAAAATAAACGACTTGTTCTTCACTTTAGCCAAATATTCTCTTTTAATGATTAAAGGTAAGTGGTTCATAGTGAGTTGTTTTTTACAGTTTGAATAAAAATATCGTTAGCATTTGGAATCACTTCCACAAAATGATTGATATATGCATTAGCATTTAAAAAAGTTAACAAATCGTTTGAGGTATCGGATGCTCCCAATTTTATGTTTAATTTTAAATCATCCTCAAGAGATCTAAATTCTGCTGGACTTGTGTCAAAACGTTCTGAAATTTGTCGTTCTAAGTCACTTAAATTGCTTGACGATAAGCCCACCTCAAATGTATTTGTTTTGTGTTTACGTTTGATGTCGACAAGGTTGCCATCTAATATTTTTTTAGATTGATGAATTAATGCAATATGATCGCACAATTCTTCAACGGATTCCATACGGTGTGTAGAAAATATTACCGTTGCGCCCTCGTCTCTAAGTTGTAAGATTTCATCCTTTATAAGATTCGCATTTATTGGATCAAAACCGGAGAATGGTTCGTCAAAAATTAAAAGTTTTGGTTGATGCAGAACAGTCACAATAAATTGTATTTTTTGCGCCATTCCTTTAGAAAGTTCTTCAATTTTTTTATCCCACCAATGACTAATTTCAAATTTTTCAAACCAATGATTAAGTCTCTGTTTTGCTTGTTTATAACTTAACCCTTTGAGTTGCGCCAAGTATAAGGCCTGTTCGCCTACTTTCATTGATTTGTAGAGCCCTCGTTCTTCAGGTAAATATCCAATATATTGGACATGCTCTGGTTTTAGTGGTTCACCATCTAATATCACATGACCAACATCTGGCATGGTTATTTGATTGATGATTCGGATAAGTGTTGTTTTTCCGGCCCCATTTGGACCTAAAAGCCCAAAAATACTATGTTTGGGAACTTGAATTGAAACATCGGAGAGTGCTTGGAATTCACCGAAGTTTTTGGAAATATTAGTTGCTTCAAGGAGAGTACTCATTTTTGATTTTAGATTTTCTGTAGGACGTGCAATAGAGATTTTTGTTACACTGTAAATCTAAAAAAATTTGTTACAAACAATACCCTAACAACAAGAAAATAAAGTCTTATGTTATGAGAACATGTCTTTTACCTTTTCAAAAAAGGATTTATCAGATTGTTCTGGTTTAGGTTCAAAATGCTCATTGTTACGCATTTTTTCAAAGAATGATTTTTGTTCTTTATTTAGCGTTTTTGGTGTCCAAACATTGATATGTACTAATAAATCTCCTTTGCTGTATCCATTGATGTTTGGAATTCCTTTACCACGCAGGCGTAGTATTTTACCAGACTGAACACCAGCTTCAATTTTAAGTCTAACTTTTCCTGTGACTGTATCAATTTCTACAGAGGAGCCCAGAACAGCATCGGGCAAACTAACATATAAGTCGTAGTGTAAATTATCGCCTTCTCGCTGTAATTTTGGATGTGCTTCTTCTGAGATAGCAACCAACAAATCTCCTGAGATACCATTACCTGGTGCAGCATTGCCTTTGCCCGAAACTTTGAGTTGCATTCCATCTTCCACACCAGCTGGTATTTTGATAGAAACTGTTTCTTCTTCCACAACAAAACCATTGGCATCAGCATTGGCTGGACGATGATCTATAATTTGACCTGAACCACCACAAGTATTACATGGCGAAGCCGTTTGCATTCGTCCCAAAATAGTGTTTGTAATGCGTGTCACCTGGCCTGTTCCGTTACAAGTACCACAAGTTTTATATGTAACCCCTTTGGCTTGTTTTTTTCGTTTTACTTTTATTTTTTTCTCAACACCATTAGCAATTTCTTCAAGTGTAAGTTTGACACGAATTCTAAGATTTGTTCCTCTAGCAGTACGCTGTCTGCGCTGACCGCCAAAACCACCACCACCAAAAGCACCGCCAAATATATCGCCAAATTGACTAAAAATATCATCCATATTCATGGAACCACCACCAAATCCGCCAGCACCTTCAAATGCCTGGTGTCCAAATTGATCGTATCGTGCCTTTTTATCAGGGTCACTTAGGACTTCGTAAGCTTCAGCAGCTACTTTAAACTTCTCTTCTGCAGATTTATCATCTGGATTTTTATCTGGATGATATTTAATCGCCATTTTTCTGTAAGCTTTTTTAATTTCTGCTGCGGAAGCATTTTTGCTTAATCCCAATACTTCGTAATAATCCTGCTTTGCCATGTGATGAATGGATTTATTTTTTTATTGTCCTATGACTACTTTTGGAAAACGAATCACTTTTTCCCCAAGTTTATATCCTTGCTCTATAACGTCTATAATTTTTCCTTTTAAATCATCTGTAGGTGCAGGAATTTGTGTTACTGCCTCATGATTATCAGCATTAAAATCATCGCCTTTATTAACTTCAACAAGACTCAATCCTTTTTGTTGTAAGGTATTGTTGAGCTTATTTTTTATGAGTTCAACGCCCTTGGAAAGCTCCGATTCTTCATGTTTTGATAGTTCTACCATCGCACGATCAAAATCGTCCAAAACTGGTAATAATGCTTGAATCACGTCCTGACTTGCTGTTGAAAACAATTCTACACGCTCTTTTGAAGTACGGCGTTTGTAGTTTTCAAATTCTGCGAAAAGGCGTAAAAATTTATCTTTTTCTTGCGCTAGTTCTGATTGGAGTTGCTCCTCAACAGAGATTTCAACTTCTGGCGCTTTTGATTCTTTTTCTTTCGCTTTTTGCTTTGTTGCCTTTTTGGTCATTCTAAAAGAAATTAATTATTTAATTTAATAGATGGCAAAAGTACTGCCATTCTGGATAAAATGTCAAAATGTCACGAAAAAAATTATAAAAAAATGACGTTGGAGGTTTTAAATTACTTTTTTAATAGATCATTTAGTGCCGCTGAGAGCTCGTGATATTCGAATTTATAACCTATGGATTGAATTTTTTTTGAACAAACACGCTGACTTTCAAGGACAACCGCACTCATGCCTCCAAGCAGTAGTTTAAGCATAAACTGTGGTATATTGGGTAAAAAAATAGGCCTTTTAATGACATGTCCTATAGTTTTGGTCAGTTCGGATTGTTGTACTGGATTTGGTGCTACAGCGTTATAAACACCTTCTTTTTTGGATTCCAAAACATAAATAAACATAGCCACTAGATCATCACTATGAATCCATGATTGCCATTGCTCACCAGATGCCAAAACGGCACCAAAATAGTTTTGAATTGGTGTCATTAGTTTTGGAAGTGCGCCTCCATTATTATCTAAAACAATTCCAATACGAAGTATTGTTGTTTTAATACTTAACTGCTCAAATTGATGGGCTGCAGCTTCCCATTTCTGAACTACTGTTCTTAAAAACGAACAGTTTTCTGAAACAACATCCTCCTCCTGATAATAATTCGTTTTTGAATCAGGGTAAATTCCAATGGCACTTGCAGATATTAAATGTTGTATTGGAACATTATTTTCTTTGATGGCATTGGCCAAAACATTCAATGCTTGTACACGACTATTCAAAATAGACAGTTTGGCTGATTTTGTCCAGCGTTGGGCTATTGGACTTCCTGCAAGGTTAATCACAACTTCAACGCCTTCAAAACAAGAAATATCGATCTTATTATTTTGAGGATTCCAATTAAAATATTGAACATTTGTTTCAGTAGATGATAACGCCTTTTGAGTGGTTAGGATATGAACTCTGTACCTTTTGTCCAGAAGGTATCTTGTGAGTTTTTTACCCACTAAACCAGTCGCCCCTGTTATCAAAATTGTAGCTGCCATTTTGCAAAATTATTGAATACCGTTGCAGTCTCATGTTAAAATCGTGTTGTTTAACAATTATTTATGCTTATTTTAATAAAAAACAACAAAAAGAGTGCGAATCTAGCTAAATTTTATGGCGCGAAGCATTTCTCGTTTACCTGGTGGTCCTGCCAAACGTTCCACCTCAAAACCAACCTCTTGCATGGCACGTCTAACACTGCCTTTTGCAGAATATGTCACCAAAATACCACCAAACCGCATGGCTGTATACATCGTTTTAAAAATAGATGGTGTCCAAAGGTCTGGTTGTACTCGTGGACCAAAAGCATCAAAATAAACAATATCAAAAGTGTTTACATCTTTTATATCTGCAAAAAACTCCTGACGCTTTTTCAAAACAAAGTGCTTTGTAATTTGACTTTCTTTGTTCCATGATACATTATGAAGTTGGTCAAAAATTTCTGATTTTGTTTCCACTAAAGACGAATAATTAAGGGCTTGAAGTTCATCGTTTGAAACCGGATAGGCCTCTACACCATGATATAAAATTGATTTTTGCAATGCCAATTCATTTGTAGCGCTAAGCATTGCATTAAGTCCAGTACCAAAACCAATTTCTAAAATATTGATGTTCTTTTGATTTGGCTGTCGTTGTAAGAATTCATGCAAACCATGTTCAATATAAACATGTTTTGCTTCCTGAAGTGCACCATGTACGGAGTGGTATTGTTCGTTCCAATCTTCAATTTGAATGGTTTTACTTCCGTCTGCGGTAGTGATTATGGAGCGTTTCAAGTGTAAATTATTGTGAAATTAGAACACCATCAGCTTCAAAATTATAGTTTGTTTTTGGTGCAGTTATTGCTGCAATTTCAACATCAGATGCGCCAGCGTCTTCTGCATAGTGGCGTAAATCATCAACAGAAGTTTCAGAAATAAACGCTTTACCATGAATTAAAACTTCGCCACTTGCATCAAGTGGAACAAAAAATCCATAATCTTTGAAACGGACCATCATTTCTGAGTCATTTTCCATGGAAAGTGTCATCCAACATCCTTTTTTGGTACATACTTCTTTGATTGTACCTTTAAGGGTGAGCTGCAGTGTATCTCCAATTTTTTCAATTTTTTGGGGCAATTCGTTAAGCGATAAAATGGCATCCGTTTCAAACGCATCACCATACAAATTATAGGTCGTTGATTGGACTTGAACAGGAGTTCGACTCGAATGCTTTTCTTTACAAGAAAAGATAAACATAAGGGATAAGAGAATAAGAAGCTGGTTTTTCATTGATTTTCTATTTTAAAAAACTAAAGATAATAACTTTTATGAATGTTATGTTTGTTCGACACAAATTTAAATAATTTTGTTTTAAATTTGACTTTGAAAAATTTTACAATGATCCAAATAAAAACAACAAAAGTAACGCAATCAAAACTCAGTGAAATTGATTTCAACAATCTAGGATTCGGAAGTGTATTTTCCGATCATATGCTTATTTGTGATTATAAAAATGGGGTTTGGGGACAACCTGAAATTGTTCCATTTCAGCCCATGTCACTTATGCCTTCTGCCAAAATTTTTCATTATGGACAGTCCATTTTTGAAGGCATGAAAGCCTACAAAGACAACGATTCTAATACATGGCTTTTTCGGCCAGATGAAAATTTTAATCGACTTAACAAATCGGCCAAACGTTTGGCCATTCCTGAGCTTCCTAAAGAAGTGTTTTTTGAAGGTCTAAAAGCATTATTAAAAGTGGATAATGATTGGATTCCGACAACAACAGGAAGCTCGTTGTACATTCGTCCTATTATTTTTGCAACAGGTGAAGGTTTTCATGCCTCACCTGCAGATGGCTATCGTTTTTTGATTGCGACAGCACCTTCTGGTCCTTATTTTTCTGGAAAAGTTAGTGTCCTTATTGAAGAAAAATATTCAAGATCGGCCAATGGTGGTGTAGGTTATGCTAAAGCAGGCGGAAATTATGCTGGACAGTTTTACCCAACGCAATTAGCTATTGAAAAAGGCTATAATCAAGTGATTTGGACAGACGATAATACCCACGAATATATTGAAGAAGCTGGCGCAATGAACATCTTTATCCGTATTGATGATACGCTAATCACGGGCCCTACTAGTGACCGTATTTTGGACGGTGTTACAAGAAAAAGTATTATTGATATTGCCAATGCAGAAAATATTCCTGTTGAAATTAGAAAATTTACTGTAACAGAGGTTATTGAAGCTTCAAAAAGTGGGAGACTCAAAGAAATGTTTGGTGCTGGTACAGCAGCAGTCATCTCTCCTATTTCGTCATTTGGTTTTAGAGAACAAGATTATGATCTACCAGAAATAGAAAAATCTTACGCTAGTTTTTTAAAAGAAAAAATAACATCCATCCAAACCAATAGAGCAGAAGACCCATTTGGATGGCGTTTTAAAGTCTAAAATCTTTACGAGTTTAGTATCGATTCTATATTTGGTTTAAAATATTTTGGCCCTTTTAGGACTTTTCCATCCTCTCTGTATATGGGCTGGCCATCTTCTCCAAGTTTACTCATATTACTGCGTTGAATTTCCTCGAAAACAGCTTCTATTTTGTGTTGTAGTCCATGCTCAATAATAGTCCCACACAGAATATAAAGCATATCACCAAGGGCATCGGCAACTTCCACAAGATCATTATTTTGTGCCGCTTCAAAATACTCTTCATTTTCCTCTTTCATCAAGTCAAATCGGAGTTGGTTTTTTGCAGCACCTAAATTGGCTTTTGGTGAAGTTCTATAGCCTATTTTAAATGCGTCATGAAACCGTTGAACCGCTTCTATTTTGTCTTTCATATATTTAATTTTTGTAATTTTGTAATAGAATTCAAATACTAAAAATACACAATTATGTTCAGTCGAGGACAACTAATTTTCGGAATTCTTTTTGCCATCGTTTTTGCGGTCATCGTTTTTATGTCCTACAAAAAAGATGCGGCTTTAAACAAAAAATACTACAAAGGCAGTCTTTGGATTCTTTTAATTTTTATTGGTTTTATTTTGGGTATTGCCGCTATTAAATTTCTTTTGGGCTACTAAAAAACCACTCATAATTTTTTACAAGCGGCCTTTAATTTTTTTAATCCAAAAGACTATCCTTTTAGTTTACGTTTGGTAAAAAGTTGTACTGTTTTGAATAATAAAGCATTTGACTTTTAAAGTCTTTTGCATAATTCACTTTAATCTCAGAAATAGCGCCATTTTCATCGGTTACGGGCTCTAGTACAGGATTGACAAATCCACCATAAGGCGCAGATTTAAATTGCTTGTTTCTTTCTAAAACTTCCGCATGAATTGCTTGATCAACTTTTACGCCATAGCCCTCTACCAAGGCTTGAACAGCCTTAAAATCACCTTCGGATTTAATGCGCTGTGTTTCTCTTAATAATTGTCCAAAAAGCTCGTGAAGTTTATCATAATCGTTAATATTGAAATACGTTTTACCATCTCTAGTGACTTTTTCAATAACATTATCTTTTTGTCCTTTTTCAAAAGCCCAAGCACTTACCCATTGTCTATTGCGCATGTGTGCTTCTTCTACATCATCCCCAAGTTCTAAACGAATAAGCTGGGTCATTAGGCCATTTCTAATATATCCGTCAAAAGCCGCCATTCCAACAGCTTTCCAGTCTTCGACTAAGCCCAATTCTTGTAATTTTGAATCATAGAGGTAATACAAGCCCACCAAGTCGGCGCGACCCTCTTCTAGTGTTGATGCATAATTTTTTAAAGTTTCTTTGGTTTCGCCAACACCTGGATTCAATTGCCCAGAAGCGTGTCCAACAACCTCGTGAAGTGCAGTATGAAGTTTATCAGCTAGCTGACCATGTTTTTTCTCAAGTTCATACTCTTGATCATCATGAACAAATTCTTTTAATCGCCCTGAGCTTCCAGAGTTATTGTACGCATTGATGATATTTCCTAACGAAACAGACTTGCTGCCAACTTCGGCACGAATCCAGTTGGCATTTGGTAAATTAACGCCTATTGGTGTCGATGGTGAGGCATCTCCTGCTTCGCCAGCAACGTTTACAGTTTTATAACTTACACCAACAACATTTTTCTTTTTGTGCTCTGGCATCAAAGGGGAATTGTCTTCAAACCATTGTGCATTTTCTGACAAGACCGCCATTTTTGCAGACATATCAAAATCCTTTATTTGAACAATAGTTTCATAAGATCCTCTGTAACCTAATGGGTCGTTATAAACTTCAATAAAACTATTGATATAATCAATATTACCCTCGGTAGCAGCAGTCCATGCCACGTTATAATCATCCCAAGTTTGCAAGTCCCCTGTTTTGTAATATTGAATCAATAAACCAAGAGCATCGCCTTGGGCTTTATTTTCGGCCACTCCTTGCGCCAATTCTAACCATTTTACAATTTCATCAATTGCTGTTCCATAAAGTCCTCCAGATTTGTAGACACGTTCTTTAAGTGTGCCATTTTCTTTGACAAGTTGGGAGTTTAGGCCAAAAGACAATGGTTTGCTAGGATTTGGTGAAGATTTAGCGGCATAAAATGTTTCAACATCTTTGTTCGTTACATTGGGGCCATAAAAGTTAACCGCAGATTCCAAAACATTATCCGCGTTTTTCGCTTGATTTACTTTTTTAGAATCCTTGTCATTAAAAAGCACCTCAAAGGCTTCGCCCTCCAAGGTTGCAGGGGTTGCATCAAGTAAGGATTTTAAATAAGCGGAAGAAAACTCTGGTTTTAATTTTGCATTGCTATAGTGGTGATGAATACCATTGCTAAACCAAACACGTTTTAAGTAAGTTTCAAAAGCAGTCCAGTTTTCTGTTGATTTATCGCCATCAAAAGTTGTATAAATGGTCTCTAAAGCTTCACGAATGGTAAGATTGTGACGATAATTTTGATCCCACATAATATCTCGGCCAGAAAGACCTGCTTGTGTAAGGTAATACACGAGTTTTTGTTCTTTTAAGGTAAGATTTTCCCATCCTGGTAATTGATAACGTAAGATTTTGAGGTCGGCAAATTGTTCCACCATGTATGGAAAACTCTCTGTATCTACAGTAACGAATAAATCGTCATTTGCCGAAGTAGAGTTGTCATTTTTACATGAAAAAAATAATTGTGTACATGTAAAAACAACGAGCATTAATTTGTAGCTGAATTTCATAGTATTATTGTATTTGTTTTGATTTGTGATTTAATATTCAAAAGTCTACGAATATAGTTTATTTTGAAAAACATAAAAAATTAAATTCTTTAACACGGTGTTCAAAGAAATTTATAATTTAGTAGAAACTAAATATATCAAATCTCATGAAAGCACTCAAATTTATTTTATTCCTACTTTTATTTTTATTGTTAGCTGGAACCAGCTATGTGGCTGTACAGCCCAATAGTTATGATCTTTCTCGTACACGTACTATTTCTGCACCAGTAAGTGTTATTTATAACACAGTAGAAGATTTTCGTCAATGGGAACCGTGGTCGCCATGGAAAGAAAAAGAACCTACACTATATCTAAAATATCCAGAAAAAACAGCAGGAGTTGGAGGCTCTTATTCTTGGACTGGAAAAGATGGAAAAGGCACAATGAAAACCCTTGTTGCTGCTCCAAATGATTCATTATTACAAGAACTCAAGTTTGAACAATTTCCAGCATCACAAGTGTATTGGAATTTTGAATACAAAAGCCCAAACAGCACAGAAGTGACTTGGGGTATGAAAAGTGATGATGTCCCTTTTTTACTCAAATTTTTTGCTTTAATCAATGGTGGAATGGACAAAATGATTGGTCCAGACTACGAAAGAGGCTTAGAAAATTTAGACACACATTTACAAAAACAAATGGCGGTTTACAGCATTGATGACCATGGAATTATAGATTATGGCGGTGGATTTTATTTGTATGTCACCTCAAGTACAACTCCAGAAAATATCAGTATGACGATGGAAAAAAATTATGCTGCCCTGTATAACTATATGAATTTGAACAATATAGAAAGTAATGGTCATCCAATGAGTCTGTATCAATTTCGAAATCCAGAAGATGGATCAATGATTATGAGTTGTGCAATTCCTGTACGTCAAAACTACAGCATAAAAGATGCAAGTGGAATTTTATGTGGCTATATGCCACGAACAAAAGCGCTTAAAACAACATTAAAAGGCGACTATAAAAACTTAAAAGAAGCTTGGACAATTGGCTATCAAAATATGACTAAAATGAACCTAAGACCTTCTAAACTCAAACCCTTTGAAATCTATTTGACAAACCCGCAAGAAACCCCCAACCCAGCACATTGGGTTACAGAACTTTTTATTCCGATTTTAAATTAATTAATAAATAAAAATGATATGAAATATGCTTTGTTAGTGTTTGTAGGTGGTGGATTTGGAAGTGTTTTACGGTACTTGATTGGAAAGCTATTTCAGAATTCGCTAGGTACATTTCCAATAGGAACAATGACCGTCAATGTTGTTGGAAGTCTGCTGATTGGAATTCTTTTTGGTCTTGGTCTAAAAAATGGTGGCCTTTCAGAAACGCAGAGCGTACTTTTGATCACAGGGTTTTGTGGCGGATTTACCACATTTTCGGCCTTTGCTATGGAAAATCAAATATTTCTAAAATCTGGTGATTATGTGCAATTTATCAGCTATACTTTGGGGTCATTAATTTTGGGAATTGCTGCTGTAGTTTTGGGTCTAATTATATCCAAAAATTTCTAAATTACTTGAAGCATTTTACTCCTGCTTTTATCTGTAAAGGCATGTAATTTTGGCGTGGAACAATAGGACAAGAATAACGCTCATTATATGCACAATAAGGATTATAGGCCGTATTGAAATCAAGCCAAATGCTATCTGATTTAGGCACTTCTAAATCCATATAGCGACCACCACCATAGGTAGAAATTCCATTGGTGTCATCCAAAAAAGGAAGAAAAAGATAATTGGATTTTACTTCTGTAGAATCTTTTCCTTGATAGACATTCAGCTCAAAAGTTTGTTGCAGCAATTCAAAAGTTAATACTCCATAAATTCGTTCTTTTGACACCCGTTCTGTAGTTGTTTTCATATCAAAATATTTAGAATTTGGGGTTGGTGTCAATTTTGCTTTGACCACAAAACTAGAATCGATTGGAAAAAATGAAAGTGAAGTAAACGTTTTTAAATCATTAGGTTTTAATGGTGATTTTGAAGCATCCTTGAACATTTCATTCATTTTTTTTTGAAATGCTGAGTTGTAAGTCATTCGAACTTTTTTTTCTTTACAAGAAATATTGAATAAAAGTAAACCTATAACAATTAAAACAATTGTAAACCTAAATTTCATAAGGCTAAACTTTATCAATTGGGTTGTGTGCAACGACATTAGAAAGAATAATTTGTGTTTTTGTTTCACCATAAGTGATGAGTTCGTCAATAAATTTCTCTAAATGGTATTGATCTTGAAACACAACTTCCATCACAATATTTTCGTTTCCAGTAATCCTGTAACAATTGACAACCTCTTTATAAGATTTTACTTGATGTAAAAAAGGTTTCAGTCGGCCCATAAAAGCACGAATAGTAATTAGCGCTCGAAGACCATAACCTAGTTTATTATGGTCTACTTTTGCATAATACCCCGAAATAACCCCAAAATCTTCCATCTTTTTAATTCGCTCTGTAACTGCTGGAGAAGAAATCCCAACTTGCTTTGCAATTTTAGTGCTTGATATACGGGAATTTTTTTGTAAAAAATTTAAAATCTTGGAATGAATGCTATCTAATTTCATTTTTTAAAGATAATTAGTTAAAAATAATAAAAAAATTAATATAAAATTAAATAATACATTAATATTTAAATAAACATAGTTTTAATCATTTGTAATTTTACACTATTATTAATGACTTTAGATGTACCACAAAAGCAAATCTTATTTTAATTCAGCGATTTATAAAAAAGCGCAAGAAATTGGTATGCTATCTCAACACATCTCAGATTATTTAAATACCGACCTTGCTCCTCTTTCCGAAAATGGACAAGAAAATCCAAATATTTATTTTTCTGGCGATATTGTTCAACACTCCATTTCGTTGTCAACTGAACTTTTAAAGGCAGAAGCATCTTCTTTTTCTGAAAAAAAATATTTTCATGCCCATACTCTAGATTGGCTTACCTATCGTTTGATTCAAAATTGCAAACGCCTAGAACATTGTAGTAGTAATGGTCGAGATTTTCTATTGATTTTAAAAAAAGAAATTAAGAAATTTAAAAAACTACAAAAAAAGTGGATGCTAACACTATAATTTTTTTCTTTTTATTTTCCTCATAATCAACAAGTTATTGGTAATTTATTTTTTCTTCTAACGACAACTTATTTTTTTAAAAAAAGTTGTAAAAAAATGTGACTTTTTTGAAAATGTTGTGTCTAAACCTGTAGGGGAATTCTATTTAAACTTCAAAATAATTAAATTAATTTAAAAACCTACAAAATTTATCATGATGAAAAAACTATTACTAATCACTTTTTTAACGTTGTTTAGCACAACACTTATTACTGCACAAAATTTACCTGCAAATCCAGATCCAGGTAAATGTTATGTAAAATGTATTACCAAAGATGTATTTGACACTGTAACAGAAAGCATTCAAGTTCAGCCATCTTATCAAACGCTTTCTGTTGTACCTGCAACTTACAAAACAGTTGAAGAACGAGTTATTGTAAAAGAGGCCTCTAAGCGTTTGGTTGTGATACCAGCTGTGTATGAAACTGTTAATGCAACTTACACTACTGGTGGAGATGCTTCAGAATTAACTGTTGTTCCTGCGCAATTTGGTACAAGAACACAATCTTTTGAAGTCTACCCAAAAACATCTGGTTGGGAATATAAAGCATTAGAAGATTGCCAGTCTATAAATAAAGAAGACTGTGTAGCAGCTTGTTATGTAGAACGTCCAGCACAATACCGCGACGTAACAGTAACAACAATAACAAGAGAAGCTTCTACTACAAAAGGTCCTGCAGCACCAGCACAAACAAGAACCTACAAAAAGCAAGTGCTTAAAACACCTGCGCGTGTAACAGAAGAAGTTATCCCTGCAGTTTACAAAACAATTACACGTCAAGTAGTAGACCAACCTGCAAGAACTGTAAGCCAAACTGTTCCTGCAAAAACAGAAACTATAACTAGAACAATTTTAAAATCTAAGGGTGGAATCACAACATGGGAAGAAGTAGATTGTAAGTTACTTGATCCTAATGTACTTCCAATTTTTTATGAACTTGCTAGTGCACGCTTAACTTCTGAATCAAAACGAATTATAGACAATACATTATTACCAATCCTTAGTGGTAAGAATGTAAATATTGAAATCATGTCTCATACGGATTCAAGAGGTGATGATGCCTACAACATGTCATTGTCACAACAACGTGCAAATTCTGTTGTAAATTATTTAGTGTCTAAAGGAATTTCTAGAAGCCGATTATCCGCTAGAGGTTTCGGAGAAACACGTTTGGTAAATCGTTGTTCAAATGGCGTAAAGTGTTCAGAAGCTGATCATAAGCGTAATAGAAGAACAGAGTTTAGAGTTATCAATAACTAAAATTTTGAGTAGAAAACCCCCAAATCACTCAATAACCCCCTGATGAAGAGGAGCGCCGAAAGGCGCTCTTTTTTTATTTTTTTATAACAGAATAAAAAGGAACTTCTCGTTGCACTTTCTCTACTGCTATACCATAGTTATGCAAAAGATCGTCTACCATCAAATCATAAAATTTGTAGTGCAACTGCCAGTCAAATTGCTGAAATTCGTCCTCAAGATCGCTATTGGCTACCACTGGTATTCCTGTGAGTGTCGAAAGCTTAAACACAAAATCATCAAGTGTACTGTTATCTGCTGTAAATTGAATGTCATCTACCAAAAACTGAGGACTATCTGTACCCCAATCAATTTGATTTTTAGCCCAAAATTGATCTTTACAACCAGAGCAACTCAATTCTAATGCGTTTGCTTTTTTTGTAGTTTTTTTAAGTTTTAGTCCTAAAACTTTTAAAATCTTTTTTGAAACTGATTCCATATTTTTTTGATATTGTACTTCCAAAACATACATTTTATTGTCTGTGCTTTTAAGTTGAATTTGTTTTGGAGAAGATTTTAATAAAAAGCCTAGAATATATTTTAGGCTTCCCTCAATTTTCATGTAATTTGAGTTTCTAAATATTGTAATTCCAGGGCTAAAGTCAGCAGAAGATTCTGAAATTTTATAAGTCCCATCAAGTGTTTGTAAAGAGTCACTTTCTAATTCATAAGCTTCTAATCTAATCAATTGTTTTACATCAAAACGATCAGATGATTGTCGTATAAATCGATCTAAACTGTAGTTGTTTAAATTAGCCGGATTGCCTTGCCAAACAATATTTGCATTTGCATCTAGAAGCACCGCAAAAGGCAAATCTTTAACACCATATTTTTTAAAAGTTTCTCCATCATAATCAATTGCAGTTGCAAAACGTGTTGGGCGTCTGCTTAAAAAACTTTTTACAGTTTCTGGGGCTTCCTCAGAAAGAGAAAGAATATACAAATCATTTATGTATTGCTCTTGAAGCACATCCAAATAATCGGAAACTGTGATACATGGACCGCACCAAGTGGCCCAAAACTCTATCATGAACAATTTTTGCTTTGAAGTTTCAGTATGATAATCTGATTTTTGAAGAAGTTCAGAAATTTTTACTTGTGAAAAACCCTGACTTGAAAGAAAGATAATACCCAAAACAAGGGTAGATTTGATAAATTTAAAACGCATCATATTTTGTTTATTATTTAAAATGTAACAAATATCGTGCTAAGTTAAATCTAGGTTTTAATTACCCAACAAAATTGCTTTCATTTGCTGTTGTAAATCTTTGGCTTTTTGTGCTGCTTGTTCAGCAAAATTTTTGGTTTTGGAGGCATATATTATGCCTCTTGATGAGTTGACCAATAGACCAACATTCGAATTTAAACCATATTTACAAACGTCTTTCAAACTTCCTCCTTGTGCACCAACACCTGGCACCAACAAAAAGTGATCTGGAATAATTTCTCTAATGGATTTAAAAAATTCAGCTTTTGTAGCACCAACAACATACATCAAATTCTTGGAATTGTTCCATGTTTTTGAGGTTTCCAAAACCGATTGGTATAACGGTTT
>CBFHNG010000007.1:0-21091 GCA_965657165.1 Flavobacteriaceae bacterium | reverse complement strand
CAGAGTTTGATGTTAGCGCCAATAAAATGGTATGTTTATCCTCAAAGGCTAAAAAGGGTTCAATAGAATCTTTACCCATATATGGAGCGGTAGTTATGCTATCAAAACCTAAATCTTCAAAAAATGCTTTGGCATACATACTGCTTGTATTTCCAATATCTCCACGTTTTGCATCAGCAATAGTAAAGATTTCGGGATAATTTGTATTCAAATAATCGATGGTAAGTTTTAGGGCTTTCCACCCCTCTAGACCATAAGCCTCATAAAAAGCAATATTGGGTTTATAGGCCACACACAAATGGTGTGTTGCATCTATTATGGCTTTGTTAAATTCAAAAATTGGTGAGGATAGCTCAAGAAGATGTTCTGGGATTTTGGTTAAATCAACATCTAAACCAATGCACAGAAACGATTGTTTCCTTTTTATTTCCGATACCAATTTTTCTGTATTCATAGGCTTAAATTAAGTCTGAATCGGCTTTTAGTTTTTCTGTATTTTCGGCAAGCATTAGCTCGTCTATTATTTTTTGTACGTCTCCATTTATGATATTGGATAAATCGTATAAAGTCAATCCAATTCTATGGTCAGTAACACGGCCTTGTGGATAGTTGTAAGTTCTAATTTTTGCACTTCGATCACCAGAAGACACCATACTTTTTCGTTTTTCGGAGTCGGCTGCTTGTTTTTTGGCTAGCTCCATTTCATATAAACGAGAGCGTAAAACTTTTAGTGCTTTTTCTAGATTTTTGTGAGAAGATTTTTGATCTTGACAACTTACAATCATTCCTGTTGGCTCATGATGAAGTTTAATCGCAGAGTAGGTCGTATTTACAGACTGACCGCCAGGGCCTGTTGATGTTGTTCTTTCAATTCGGACGTCTGACATGTCAAGTTCAATATCAAATTCTTCGGCTTCGGGCAAAACAATAACAGAAGCTGCACTTGTATGTACTCTACCTTGAGTTTCTGTTTGAGGCACGCGTTGTACGCGATGTACACCAGCTTCAAATTTCATGGTGCCATAAACATCTGTACCTGAGACTTCAAAAATAATCTCTTTATATCCTCCTGAAGTGCCTTCATTAAAATCTACAACATCTACTTTCCAACCTTTTGATTCACAATATTTTGTATACATTCTATGTAAGTCGCCTGCAAAAATACTAGCCTCATCTCCTCCAGTTCCTGCACGAACCTCAACAACCACGTTTTTGGCATCTTCGGGGTCTTTTGGAATCAATAGAAATTTAATTTCTTCTTCAATTTGAGGGAGTTTTGATTTGGCTTCATCGAGTTGCATTTTGGCCATTTCTACCATTTCTGCATCACTTCCGTCTGCAATAATTTCTTGAGCTTCATCTATATTTGACATTAGCGATTTATAAATTTCGCCCCGATCTAAGATCTTCTTTAAATCTTTATATTCCTTATTAATTTGAATATAACGCTTTTGGTCAGAAATAATATCTGGTTGAATAATGAGGTCGCTCACCTCATCGAAACGTTGTTGTATAATTTGAATTCTTTCTAACATGGATTATAAATATTGTGAGCAAAAATAGTACTTTAGGATGAAAATTACCTTAAAAACTAATACTCAAACGTTCCAAAATCGCTTTTGATGGTCAATTTTTTTATTGGTGAAGCTTCTACTCGACCAATAATTTGTGCATCAACATCAAATTTTGAAGCAATTTCAATAATGTCTTTTGCAATTTCTGGCTGAACATACAGCTCCATTCTATGACCACAATTGAACACCTGATACATTTCTTTCCAATTTGTTTTGGACTGTTCTTGAATCAATTTGAACAAAGGTGGAATGGGGAACATATTGTCTTTTATGATGTGATGTTCATCAATAAAATGTAGAATTTTTGTTTGAGCTCCTCCACTACAATGCACCATTCCATGAATATTTTCTGTGGAGCAAGCGTCTAAAATTGCTTTGATTATTGGCGCATAGGTACGTGTAGGGGAAAGCACAAGTTGACCAGCATCTATTGGAGAATTTTCCACAGCATCTGTAAGTTGAATTTGACCCGAATAGACCAATTCTTCGGGAACAGCAGCATCAAAAGTTTCTGGATATTTTTTGGCAATATTTTTATGAAAAACATCGTGTCTTGCAGAGGTCAATCCATTGCTTCCCATACCCCCATTGTACTGGTGTTCGTAAGTGGCTTTACCAAAAGAGGCCAATCCAACAATAACATCACCAGGATGAATATTGGCATTGTCTATAACTGCGCTGCGTTTCATACGTGCAGTAACTGTAGAATCAACAATAATGGTTCGAACCAGATCACCAACATCAGCGGTTTCTCCACCTGTAGAATGAATAGTAATACCGTGCTTTTTTAAATCTGAAATCAGTTCCTCTGTGCCATTAATAATTGCTGAAATCACTTCCCCTGGAATCAAATTTTTATTCCTTCCTATTGTAGAGGATAGCATAATATCATCTATTGCTCCAACACACAATAGATCATCAATATTCATAATGAGTGCATCTTGAGCAATGCCTTTCCAAACAGAGAGATCACCTGTTTCTTTCCAATAGGCGTAGGCCAACGAACTTTTGGTACCCGCACCGTCTGCATGCATCACTAGGCAATAGTTGTCATCATGCGTTAGATGGTCTGGAACAATTTTACAGAATGCTTTGGGAAACAATCCTTTGTCTATATTTTTTATGGCATTGTGCACATCTTCTTTCGATGCTGAAACACCGCGTTGTGCATACCTTTGGCTTACCTCGTTTCCCATAAATTTTTATGAATTACAAATGTAATATAGTATTTGATGTTTTGGAATAAAAAACGTTTAAAAATTTTCAGTGCCTATCTTGTAAAGAGTAACTCCCTGTATTTTGGTAGTGGCCAAAGTTCGTCGTCTATCAATAATTCTAGTTTATCGCAATTGTAACGAATTTCATCAAAAAACGGCTTTACCTTATTACAATATGCCTCTGCTTTGTTGATGGATTCTTCAATGATGTTTGCTTTTTTGCGTTCATTGATCATTTTTGTCACTCCGGAATTAATGGACTCAATATTGGTTGAAATATTTTTAATCAGAATCAATTGCTCACTAGCATATTTCTTAAAATCATTCCCATATATATCTTTTAATCCTCTAACATTATTGATAAGGATATTTTGATATTTTACCGCTGTGGGTATGATATGATTTCGTGCAACATCTCCAAGAACTCGCCCTTCAATTTGAATTCGGTTGATGTAATCTTCAACCTCAATTTCGTAACGTGCTTCAATTTCGGTTTTATTCATCACTCCCAATGCTTCATAAAGTGCTATTGTTTTTGGTGCGATTTTTACTTTTAAAGCTTCTGGTGTGTTTTTGTTGTTACTTAATCCACGCTTTTTGGCTTCTTTTTGCCAAGCATCTCCATAGCCATTTCCTTCAAATAAAATCGATTTTGATGTTTTGATATACTCTCTTAAAACATTAAAAATAGCTTCATCTTTTTTAAGACCTTTTTTGTCGATTAAAATATCTGCTTCTGCTTTAAAATCCAAAAGTTGTTTGGCAACTATAGTATTGAGTACTGTCATTGGATTGGCACAATTGGCTGTAGATCCGACAGCTCGAAATTCAAATTTATTTCCAGTAAAAGCAAAAGGTGATGTACGATTTCGATCTGTATTATCTAGAAGAATTTCAGGTATTTTTCCAACAACATTTAGCTTTAAATCTGTTTTTTCTTTTGGTGATAATTTTCCTTTTGTAACCCCTTCAAGTTCGCTTAAAACCTTTGTGAGTTGTGCCCCAATAAATACAGACATAATAGCAGGTGGAGCTTCATTTGCGCCAAGGCGATGGTCGTTACTCGCTGAAGCAATGGATGCACGCAACAATTCTTCATTATCACAAACTGCTTTAATTGTATTAATAAAAAAGGTGAGAAATTGTAAATTACTCATTGGTGTTTTTCCTGGAGCCAAAAGATTTACGCCCGTATCTGTACTCAAACTCCAATTATTATGCTTTCCTGAACCATTAACTCCTGCAAATGGTTTTTCATGAAATAAAACTTTAAAGTGATGGCGTTCAGCTACTTTTTTCATTAAGTCCATTACCAGAGAATTGTGATCCACAGCAAGATTTGCTTCTTCATAGATTGGTGCCAATTCAAATTGATTTGGAGCAACTTCGTTGTGACGTGTTTTTACAGGTATTCCCAAAAGAATAGATTCTTTTTCTAAATCACGCATAAAATTTAAAGCACGTGTTGGAATAGTTCCAAAGTAGTGATCATCCAATTGCTGTCCTTTTGCCGAGGAGTGTCCTAAAAGTGTTCTCCCAGTAAGTTCCAAATCCGGTCTAGAAACAGCTAGGGATTTATCAATCAAAAAATATTCTTGTTCCCAACCCAATGAGGCCGAGACTTTCTTTACATTTTTATCAAAATAACGTGCCACTGAAGTCGCTGCGTCATCAACAGCGTGCAAGGCGCGAAGAAGTGGGGTTTTATAATCTAGAGCTTCCCCTGTATATGCGACAAAAACTGTAGGTATACATAGCGTTGTGCCAAAAATAAAAGCTGGAGAAGTTGGATCCCATGCTGTATATCCACGAGCTTCAAATGTATTACGAATTCCACCATTTGGAAACGAAGATGCATCGGGTTCTTGCTGCACGAGTTGATTACCTTCAAATTGTTCTATCGCCTCACCTGGTCCTACAGTTTCAAAAAAAGCATCATGCTTTTCTGCAGTTGCGCCAGTAAGAGGTTGAAACCAGTGGGTATAGTGTGTTACCCCTTTGGCCATTGCCCATTCTTTCATGGCTGTTGCAATTTGGTCGGCAATATCACGACTTATGGTTTGATTTTTTTCAATGGCTGTTGCTAGATTTTTAAATGTTGCTTTGGGCAAAGAACTGCGCATGGCAGTATTTCCAAAAACATTTGAACCATAAACTAGAGATCGTTTGGAATCTTCTTGAACTGAGATTGAAGTTCTATTCATTGATGATTTAAGTGCATGAAAGCGTAGTGTTGACATAATGATAGGTTTTATTTCTTATACAAAATTAAGATTCTAACAAGCAAAAAATTGAGTTGTTCATAATTTTTATTAACAATTTAAAAAAATATGATGCTAAAAATTAAATATATTTTGATTAAACCCGTAAAAAAATAGGGGTAATGTAAAAAAAAGGATGATGTTGATAATTTCACCCCTCAAATTATTAGTGTACAAATGCTTATTAGTATATTTGCGTTCTAAACATTTATAGTACAAAAATATATAATTATGGCAAAATCTAAGTTAGAATACATTTGGTTAGATGGGTATTTCCCAACTCAAAATATGAGAAGTAAAACCAAAGTTGAAGAAAATTTTAGTGGAAAACTAGAAGACTGTCCTATTTGGTCTTTTGATGGATCATCAACGAGACAAGCGGAAGGCGGTTCATCGGACTGTCTACTAAAGCCTGTTGCTATCTATCCAGACCCTGCAAGAAGAGATGGGTATCTGGTAATGACAGAGGTACTGAATGCTGATGGTTCACCACACGAGTCAAATGGAAGAGCGACAATTGATGATGAAGATGATGATTTCTGGTTTGGATTTGAACAAGAATATTTTATTATGGATACCAAAACACAGCTTCCTCTAGGATTTCCAGTTGGTGGATATCCTGCACCTCAAGGAATGTATTACTGTTCTGTTGGTGGAAAAAATACTCATGGGCGTGATCTTGTTGAAGAACATGCAAACTTGTGTATTGATGCTGGACTTAACTTTGAAGGGATTAACCAAGAAGTTGCTTCAGGACAATGGGAGTTCCAATTGTTTGCAAAAGGCGCACAAAAAGCAGGAGATGAAATTTGGATAGCACGCTATTTATTAGACCGCTTGACAGAAAAGTATGGATACTACATTGAATATCACCCAAAACCGCTCGGAAAAGATCTGGACTGGAATGGTTCAGGTATGCACGCCAACTTTTCTAATACCACCCTAAGAACATGTGGTTCTCAAGAAGTGTATGAAAAAATATGTGAAGCATTTAGACCAGTCGTAAAAGAGCATATAGCCGTTTATGGAGAGTTTAATGACCAACGTCTTACTGGTGATCATGAAACACAATCTATCGATCAATTCAGTTTTGGAATTTCTGATCGTGGAGCGTCAATTAGAATTCCAATCATTACCGTAGAAAAAGGATGGAAAGGTTGGTTAGAAGACCGACGCCCTGCATCAAACGGTGATCCATACAAAATTGCAGCACGAATCATCAAAACTGTAAAATCTGCAGATGTTTAATTTGAATTAGAAATTGAAATTTTTCAATTTATAAAAGCGGCTTCATTTGTAAGCCGCTTTTTTTATTTGTTTTTTTTGTAAATTGTTCTAGAATATAACCCCAGTTCTATAATTTATGTAGAAAAAAATAACTAATAGTTCTAAATTGCGATTAGATTTTAAATAAAGGCATACTATTTGATGCTATTTTAATCTAAATTATTTGAAACTTAACCTAAATGCTATGAAACAAGACCTCAATAAAATGATGTGCCTAGACATTTATCTCTCTGGCAAAGACTCCAAAAATTTTGATCAAAAAATCAGTAGCAACTCAATGGAAGACGATTGCTCTAAGTTGATGCCGCTTATTAGCTGGGACATGTTTAGTGACCATTATTTTAAAAAATTAAATGCCTCTAAAAAATGCATGGATTTAAAAAAAATTAAAAGCTTTGCTGGAAGATATGGTTGGAAAAATAATATTGAAACACTATTCAAATCTGTTGATTTTAGTGCAATTATTCTTACGGATAAAAATAAGAATATCAAGTGGGTTAATGATGGCTTTAGCGATATGACAGGTTACACAAAAAAAGAAGCGTTAGAAAAAACAGCAGGGTTTTTGCAAGGTCCTAGGACCTCTAAAAGAAAGAAAGCAGAGATTGAATTTAAGCTTAAAGAAAATAAACCCTTCAAAACAACACTTATAAATTATCGGAAAAATAAATCTATATATACCTGTGAGGTACATATTTTTCCACTTCACAACAAAGCAAATAAAACCACACACTTTATCGCTTTAGAAAGAGAGGTTTTACAATAATTTTTATTGAACTTAACTATGAGATTTTTAAAAATCATATTACTTTGTTTATTACCGATAACTTTTGGATGTACAGAAAGAGAAGAAATAAGTGATTTGCAAGTAAAATTTGAAAACACAACAGGTTTTGACATCGAAAACTTAAAAATTAGTGATAAAACAATAGGCACTCTAAACTCAAATCAAAGCACACAATACATTGATTTTGAAAAATTTGGATTTGACTCTGGGTTACCTGATGAAAGTTGCATTGGATTAGTTAATAATGAGGCTGTAGAAAGTTTTAATAAATTATACTGGTGTGGAACTCAAAAAAACACCATTTATAAAGGTATATATAACATGGTAATCTCTCTGACTGAAGTCAACGGGATTGAATATTTAAAATTAAACCTTATAGAATGAAAAAAAAAATATTAATTGGTACGATACTATTATTAATTGCTGGTTATTTTACTTTGGAACATTTCGCTTTGAACGGCGATCCATCAATTAAAAAACTAATCTCAAAGCTTGAAAATGAGCCTTTTCAAGAATATTTTAAAACTCAATTGCCAAACGATACAACAAAATTATTTGTTGAAGATGGAAATACTAAAAGTGATATAGTAATGCTGTACGCCCAAGGGGGTCCTATGCCAACGCTTGACTTTACTTTTATAAAGGATTCCACTTTGAATGAATTTCCAAGCGCAAAAAAATATAAAAGAGTATATGTTCATCAATCTCAAACATACAATAACTCAATTGTTAATTCGGGAGCAAAATTTTCATTTTCTAATGCAAAACACGAAGGAAACATTAGTGCAGAAATTCTTTATCGAACAATTGATTATTTCAAAAAACAAAAAAAGAAAGTTATTGTTATAGGGCATTCATTTGGTGCTTTTGTGATTCCAAACTACTTGGCATTAAAACCAAATATTGCTGATAAAATTATTATCATGGCGGGACGACTCGACATGAATGAAGAGATATGGAAATCTTTTTCAGAGGGAAACATGATAGGTTTTGAAGAAGATGGATTAACAGCTCAAAGGAGTCAAGGATTACAAGGCTTAATGATGTATGTTTTACTGAGTAAGAAAGTAAAAAATAAAATTTCAGCCACAACAAAACTTGCAGCAGGTATTGGTCATAAAAGGTTTACTGATTTATTAAAATTCAAAGACCTTTCAAATGTGTTATATGTCTATGGAGAATTAGATCAAAGTGTTGGAAGATTAACAGAAAAAGAAGTTGATTTTCTCATGCAAAAAAATGTAACAATACTAAAAACAAATGGAGGACATTCTAGCATGTTTAACAATGATACTCTAAAAAAAATCACAGATTTCATTAAAAGTTAAATAAAAATTGATATTGTTAAAAACTATATTTTTTTAGCGACAGTTTCTACAGCAGCTATGGTAAAATCCAAATCATCATAAGATAAGGCATCTGTTATAAACCAACTCTCAAAAGCACTAGGAGCAATGTAAACTCCAGCATCTAGCATGCCATGGAAAAATGCCTTAAAGCGTTCATTATTGCCATGTGCGGCTGTATTAAAATCCACAACTGGAGTTTCCGAAAAATGTACAGAAATCATTGAGCCTACTCTGTTAATGGTGTGCTTTATGTTGTTGTTTGTTAATGCTCTAAAAATTCCTTCGTGCAAGTATGCTGTTTTCTTAGCTAAACGATCGAAAACTTCAGTGTCATTATTTAGAGCATTTAAAAGCGCATAGCCTGCTGCCATTGCCAATGGGTTTCCACTCAATGTTCCAGCCTGATACACTGGACCCTCAGGTGCCAAATGACTCATGATTTCATTTCGTGCAGCAAAAGCACCTACAGGCAATCCTCCTCCTATGACTTTTCCAAAACAAACGATGTCTGCTTTTACATCAAAAAGCTCTTGAACCCCACCTTTGGCCAATCGAAAACCAGTCATTACTTCATCAAAAATAAGGACGGCTTTATGTGCATCACACAAGTCACGGAGGCCCTTTAAAAATCCTTCAACAGGTGGAATACATCCCATGTTCCCTGCTACTGGTTCAACAATTATGGCTGCAATTTCATTGGGGTTGGCTTCAAAGATATTTTTTACAGCTTCCAAATTATTGTATGGTGCAAGCAATGTGTCTTTGGCAGTTCCTTGGGTTACTCCAGGGCTATTAGGACTTCCAAAAGTGACAGCACCACTACCCGCTTGTATCAAAAAAGAATCGGAATGCCCGTGATAACATCCTGCAAATTTTATAATTTTCTCTTTTCCTGTAAATCCACGCGCCAATCGAACAGCACTCATACAGGCTTCTGTTCCAGAATTCACAAATCGAATTTTATCAATATTAGGAACCATTTCGACGGCCAGTTCTGCAATTTTTGTTTCAATTTCAGTTGGCATTCCAAATGAAGTTCCTTTTTTTGCTTTGTCTACAACTGCATCCACAACGGGCTTGTAGGCATGCCCTAAAATCATTGGACCCCAAGAATTGATATAATCAATTAAACGGTTTCCATCCTCGTCATACAAATATGCGCCTTTGGCTTTTTTAACAAATATTGGTGTACCCCCCACAGCCTTAAATGCACGTACTGGCGAGTTTACCCCACCGGGTATAACAATATTGGCTTCTTTAAACAATTGACTACTGCGTTGGTATTTCATACAATTTAATTTGATGTAACGATAAGGGTTTGACCAATGCTTAAAGCATTAGAGTTTAATTTATTTATTGTCTTTAAACGTTCAACTGAGATCCCATATCTTTTGGAAATTGAATATAAAGTATCTCCTTTTGTAACAATATGCTTTTTGGTATAGGTTTGTTGGTTTTGAGAACGTCTTTTTTTGTCAAAAATATCATATTGATACAATTCATAACGTTCTATAAGACTGATTAGTTTTTGAGGGTATTTTGGATCGGTAGCATACCCTGCCTTTTTTAAACCTCTTGCCCATGCTTTATAATCAGTTGGCTTGTGTTTAAATAGGTTTGCATAGCGTTTTCTTTTAGCTAAAAACAAAGAGTGATCTCTGTAGGATTGATTAGGGTCATTATATTTTCTAAAACACTCCTGAGCTCTATCATCATCATGATACACTCTCGGACCTGTCCAATCATGGCATTTAATCCCAAAATGATTATTAGCATCTCTTGCAAGACGGCCTCTGCCAGATCCGGATTCTAAAATTCCTTGCGCCAAAGTAATACTTGCTGGTATGCCATAAAGTTTCATTTCATGAATAGCTACAGCCTTAAAAAATGCAATATACTCTGTTGTAGAATTGTAGGTGGGTTTGATAACAACTGTAGGGGGTTCTGGGGTTTCTCTAGGTGGAATATTGACTTCTACTCTAACCTCTTTTTTTTGGTTTGCTTTTTTGCGAGCACCACAACTCGACAACACAACACATACCAATAATAATCCTACAATTTTTTTCATATTCTAAAAAATCAATTCCATTCTTTTTTGTCTCAATTGGCGATTCATGCCTTCAATACCCTGTAATCCCCCTGTATGAATTGCCAATATTTTTGCAGATGTAGAAAAAACACCTTTTTGAATCAAATCAAAAATACCAAACATCATTTTACCAGTATACACTGGATCGAGTGGAATTTTAAATTCTTTTTTAAAGTTATTTATAAAATGAATTAAATCTGAATCCACTTTTGCATAACCTCCAAAATGATAGTCATTACATAACTCCCAATTGGACTGCTTTGCAAATTTACAAATATCTTCGTTTAAAAATGTACCTTTCAAGGCTGGAAAGCCAATTATTTTTTGTGTTGGTAAACTTGAATTTATGAGGCCAGAAATTGTTCCCCCAGTTCCTACCGCACAACAAATAACATCAAATTCTTTGTCAAATTCTGATAAAATTTCCTTACAACCCATAATAGCCAAATCATTTGTCCCCCCTTCTGGAATAATGTAATAGTTAGGATATTTTTTTTGAAGGTTGTTCATATAAGAACTTTCTGTTTTTTGCCTGTATACCGATCGACTAACAAACTCAAACTTCATCCCACAAGATTTGGCATAGGCCAATGTTGGATTAGTTTCAATTTCTGTGATCAACTCCTCTCCTCTAATAATTCCAACTGTAGGAATATTTAGCAATTGCCCAGCAGCAGCCGTGGCTGCAATATGATTAGAAAATGCGCCCCCAAAAGTTAAAATCCCAACAGAAGCTCTTTCTTGGAGTTCTTTTAGATTATATTTTAATTTTCTAAATTTATTACCAGAAACCGTATCATGAATTTTATACTCAGGCTTTATAGAAACTTGAGAGGTCAACTTTATATTTTGTACGTTCTGAAAATTTAACATGAATAACTAAAAAACCTTGGCGTGTAAAAATACTAAATCTCTAAAGTTTTTTAACCTCAAAAAAAGCAAATAATTAGTATATAAAATTACATTATATTTGTTAGCGATGAAACGTAATCCCCCAATTGAAGAAGGTGATTTTTACATGACACCACAAGGCTATCGTTGTTTTACAGAACAATATCACCTAAAGCGAGGCTATTGTTGTGAGAGTAATTGTAAGCATTGCCCCTATGGATATAATACATCAAAATATATTCAAAAGTAAAATTATGAACACTAAAACTTTTCAAGAAGAAATAAAAGAGGGCATTCCAAATGAGTTGCCATCTTTAAAACCTTTTGACCCAACCTACAATCATGCTCCAAAAAGAAAAGCAATTTTAAACAAAGAAGAACAAAAGCTAGCTTTAAAAAATGCTCTACGCTATTTCGATAAAAAATTTCATGCCATTCTTTTAAAAGAATTTAAAAAAGAGCTTGAAACTTATGGGCGTATTTATATGTATCGCTTTAGGCCAGACCATAAAATCTATGCCCGTCCAGTAAACGAGTATCCAGCAAAAAGCAAAGAAGCCGCCGCTATTATGTTAATGATTCAAAATAATTTGGATGATGCCGTAGCACAACACCCCCACGAACTGATTACATATGGCGGTAACGGAAATGTGTTTTCAAATTGGGCGCAATATAGACTTACCATGAAATATTTGTCCGAAATGAGCGATGAACAAACATTGGTGATGTACTCTGGACATCCTATGGGTCTGTTTCCATCTCACAAAGAAGCGCCAAGAGTTGTGGTCACCAATGGCATGATGATCCCAAATTATTCAAAACCAGACGATTGGGAAAAATTCAATGCTTTAGGAGTAACACAATATGGGCAAATGACAGCAGGGAGTTATATGTATATTGGCCCACAAGGTATTGTTCATGGAACCACCATTACGGTGCTCAATGCATTTAGAAAAATAAAAAAAAGCCCCGAAGGACATATTTTTTTAACCGCTGGATTGGGTGGTATGAGTGGTGCTCAACCAAAAGCTGGAAATATTGCAAAGTGCATTACCATTTGTGCTGAAGTTAACCCAAAAGCAACGCAAACAAGACACTCACAAGGTTGGGTTGATGAAGTGTATTCATCTGTTGAAGAATTAATTGAGCGGGTAAAAATAGCACAACAAGACAAAGAAATTGTATCTATCGCCTACCAAGGAAACGTTATTGAGGTTTGGGAAGCATTTTTTGATGCTGGTATTTATGTAGATATAGGAAGTGATCAAACCTCATTACATAATCCTTGGGCAGGAGGATATTACCCTGTTGGAATGTCATTTGAAGACGCTAATAAACTGATGAATGAAAGACCAGATATATTTAAAGAAAAAGTAAAAGAAAGCCTGTTGCGTCATGCCTCTATTATAAAAAAACATACCGATAAAGGCACTTACTTCTTTGATTATGGAAATGCGTTTTTATTGGAAGCTTCTCGCGCAGGTGCAGAAATTTTAGAAGAAAATCAAGAAGATTTTATATACCCAAGCTACGTTCAAGACATTATGGGGCCAATGTGCTTCGATTATGGTTTTGGACCTTTTCGCTGGGTTTGTGCAAGTGGTTCTTCTGAAGATTTAGCAAAAACAGATGCAATTGCTTGTGAAGTTTTAGAAAAAATTCAAGCGACTTCACCACCAGAAATCCAACAACAAATGCAAGATAATATCCAATGGATAAAAGGTGCACAAAGCAACAACTTGGTCGTTGGATCGCAAGCTCGAATTTTGTATGCCGATGCCGAGGGTCGAATGAAAATAGCCTCTGCATTCAATTCAGCAATTGCAGAAGGGAAAATTGGTCCAATAATTCTTGGTCGTGATCACCATGATGTTTCTGGAACAGACTCGCCCTACAGAGAAACGAGTAATATTTATGACGGATCTAAATATACTGCTGATATGGCTATTCAAAATGTAATTGGAGATAGCTTTAGAGGCGCCACCTGGGTTAGTATACACAATGGTGGAGGCGTTGGCTGGGGCGAAGTTATAAATGGTGGCTTTGGTATGGTTCTTGATGGTTCTAAAGCATCAGAAAGAAAATTAAAATCAATGTTATTTTGGGATGTTAATAATGGTATTGCTAGACGAAACTGGGCGCGCAACGACGGTGCAATTTTTGCAATAAAACGAGCAATGGAAGAAGAACCAAACCTAAAAGTTACAATTCCTAATAGTGTTGATGACACTCTTTTTAATTCATTTTAACTTAAAACTACACTTTTATGAAACGTCTTTTATTACTCCTGTTTATAGTACTTATTAGTACGTCTTGTGACTCTGTTCGAGTGGCTGCAGATTATGATCGTTCTGCGGACTTTAACTCCTATAAAACTTTTGCTTTTTTCAAAGATGGTATAGACAAGGCAGAAATTAGTGATTTGGACAAGCGTAGAATTTTACGTGCCATTGAATCTGAACTGTTAGCTAAAGGATTTACAAAATCTAAAACCCCCGATTTATTGGTGAATATTTTCACAAAAGAACGTCAAGAAGTAAATGTTTACAATCAAAACTTTGGCATGTACGGCTGGGGTTGGGGCTGGGGTCCAATGATGGGCTGGAATCAAACTAATGTAACCAATTCATCGCGTGGAACCCTATTTATTGATTTGATAGATGCCAATAAAAAAGAACTTGTTTGGCAAGGTATTGGACAAGGTTATTTAACCTCCAGAATGGACCGTAAGGAAGAGCGTATTAGAGAATTTGTAACCTCTATTATGTCGAAGTATCCACCCCAAGCAAAAAAATAAATTCTCTATGCTTTAACATCCAATGCCTCTCTTAGGGTATTTCCCATAAGCATAAAAGCCATGACAAGACTCATAATACAAAGACCTGGAATTATAGCCAAATAGGGTTGACCCAAAACAATGTCGTTATAGTGGGTTTTAATCATGGTACCCCAACTGGCCATAGGGGGTTGTGCTCCTATTCCTAAAAAACTAAGCCCGCTTTCTATAAGAATTGCAGCAGCAAAATTTGCCGCAGAAATTACAATAACAGGCGCCATAATATTAGGGAGAATATGCTTAAAAATAATTCTAAAATCTGTATACCCCAAAGCTCGAGCAGCGGTTATATATTGTTGTTCTTTTACGCTCATCACTTCCCCCCGAACAACTCTTGCCACTTCTACCCACATCGTTAATCCTACTGCTATAAAAACCTGCCAATAACCCTTGCCAAGCGCTAAAGTTATAGCGATCACCAGTAAAAGCGTTGGAATAGACCAAGCTACATTGATTAAGAACATAATAGCATTATCAATTTTCCCGCCAAAATAACCGGAAATACTACCTAAAAATAATCCAATTATTAATGAAATAAAAACAGCGACAAAACCTATAAAAAAAGAAATTCGAGCACCAACTAATAACCGGCTTAAAACATCTCTACCATAATTATCCGTTCCCAAATAAAAGACTTTATTTTCCACAAAAGGTTTTGGATTTTTGGAGTAATCGATAGATTGCTGTAGGCCTTCAATATTTTTCGCCTCATAAGGTGTATATATCAATTGTCCTGCTGCTATTCTATAACTCGAAATAGGCAGTTGCTTATCTGGAAATTTTGAACCGAAAAAAGTTTTATCAAATTGATTTTGAAGACTTTTATTTGGATTGGGTTGAACAAGCATTTGAACACTAAATCCTGGCGGTTTGGAATGAATACTCAAATTCATTTGATTTGCATATTGAGTGGTATCAGGGGCTAATACATAGGCGAAAATTGAAACAAATCCCACAAAAATTATAAAAAATACACTTGCCATTCCCAAATAGTTTTGTCTAAATTTTTGGAATGCCAATGCTGTTAATCCTTGCATAGTTTAGAACCTTAGTTTTTAAGGGCGGACACTTTATTTACTTTATACATTTTATTTAAATCCGTTAAAACATTAAGCGCCTCATTCATATAAATATCTTTACTTAAGGACTCATGCCATCGCTCACGTTTTGTTTTGAAAATGGAATCCGTTGCCATAATTGGTTTTTCATAGGGCAAAGATTCGAAGGATAAATTTGTAGCATAATCGGAAAGCGCATCGAAACGTTCTGATTCTTTCTCGTTTTGTTTCAAGCTCGCATCATAATCATTATACTTTAAGCTATACAAATCCTTTGAGCGTACTTTTTCAATCCATTGTGCATTTTCATCAATGAGTTTGATTTCATCACTATTACTCATGCGCTCCTTACTTCTTTTGACAGTCATTTCATAGTCAATAGAACTTTCCCAAATATCATACTCGGCAGCTTGAATTTCATCCCAAGGCAGTGGATTGTCCTGATCTTTTTCACCCATATCAACATAGCTATATCGGTTCGGTAAAACAACATCACTTTTTACGCCTTCTAATTGAGTAGATCCTCCATTGATACGGTAATATTTTTGGGTAGTAAACTTAAAAGCACCCATATCGCCATTGGTATTGTTCCGAATCATTCTGTTTAAATCTATCACATTTTGAACCGTTCCTTTGCCATAGGTTTGTTTGCTCCCAATAACAATGGCGCGTTTATAATCTTGCATAGCAGCGGCTAAAATTTCAGAGGCAGAGGCAGAAAACTCATTCACCAAAATGACCAATGGACCATCCCAACTTACACTAGAATCTTTATCTTTTAATACTTGACGATCTTCACCAGTAGAGCGTACTTGAACAATAGGCCCTTCCTCAATAAATAAACCCCCAATTTCAACTGCAGTTTTTAGAGAGCCACCACCATTATTTCTCAAATCGAGAACCAAACCTTCCATTCCCTCTGTTTTGAGTCTTTCAATTTCTCTCTTAACATCAGAGGTTGCATTTCTACTATTAACATCATCAAAATCAATGTAAAATTTTGGTAAATTAATGACCCCAAATTTGTAGTCTTCTTTTTGTACAATGCTCGATTTTGCATAGGTTTCCTCTAACTCAATTTCATCTCTTGGAATCATTAAATCTTCTATGGTTCCATCAACTCTTTTTAGGGTTAAAATTACATTTGTACCTTTTGGACCTTTGATCATTTTAACAGCATCGTCCAAACGCATTCCAACAACACTCACTGCCTCTTCTTCATCTTCTTGACGTACTTTTAAAATGACATCTCCAACTTGAAGTTTATTTTGACGCCATGCAGACCCTCCTGAAATCAGTTCTGTAATACTGATTTTATCCATTTTCTTTTGAAGTCTAGCACCGATACCTTCGTATTTTCCAGACATTTCGGCATCGAATCGGTCTTTGACTTGTGGTGCAAAATAGTACGTATGGGGGTCAAATGTTTCGGAAATTGCATTGATATACATTGAAAGCCAATCATCACGTCTCATATCATCAAAATAAACCGAAACTTCTTGCAAATTTTTTAAGGTTGAAGCTCGAGATTCTTTTTCTAATTCTGAAATGGTTTTTTTATCCTCATTGTCTTCATTCTCATTATCAGATATTAAATCATGGTAATTCGTTAATGTGTTAAATTTCAATTGTTTACGCCAACGATTAATCATATCTTTTTTGGAAGAAACATAATCCAACTCATCGGGGTTGGATTGGTATTTTTCATCTATATCGTAATTAAATGGTTGTTCTAATATTTTAGTATAAACTGCTTTTGATTCTTCAATTCTTTGGATAAGGCGATTGTAAACAAGATTAAAAAACTGCACATCATAGTTTTTAATTTGATCATCCAAATCTGTTTTATAATCTTCAAATTCCTTTATATCTGAACTGTAAAAATAGTGCTTATAGGGGTCCACTGTTTTTAAAAATCTACTGTACACTTCCTCTGAAAACTCATCATCAAAATCTTTAGGCTGAAAATGACCTTGTTCCAGCAAATATGTTATGAGTTGCATTAGGAGTTTGTCCTTGTCAGGGTTATCAAATGTTTTGGTTGTAAAGCTACATGATGCTAATGCAACAAAAATTGACAAAAGAAAAATATTAATATGTTTCATAGACTTGAGTAAGTGTTTATTCAAATTAGCTTCTAAAATAATAGAAAATTGCAAAAATAAGTGTGCTATTCTACATAATTTTTTGTTAAACCACCCAAAAACGAGTAATCACCAACAAAATACTTACTTTTGTATACGAAAACAAAGAAAAAATGCCAAAAAAACCACTTATTCTTGTTACCAATGACGATGGTATCACGGCTCCTGGAATTCGAACCTTAATCAAAGTCATGAATAGTATTGGCGATGTCGTCGTTGTTGCTCCAGATAGCCCACAAAGTGGCATGGGGCATGCCATTACCATTAACGACACCCTTTATTGTAGAGAAGAACATATTGATAATGGCCCTCAAAAAGAATACAGTACTTCGGGCACGCCAGCAGATTGTGTAAAACTAGCCGTTCATGAACTGTTAGACAGAAAACCAGATTTGTGTGTTTCAGGCATCAATCATGGTTCGAATTCATCCATTAATGTGATTTATTCGGGGACAATGAGTGCCGCCATTGAAGCGGGTATGGAGGGGATTCCTGCTATAGGATTTTCTTTGTTGAACTACAATTGGGATGCCGATTTTGGACCAACAGAAGAATTCATAAAAACCATTTGTCTTAAAGTCTTACAAAATGGTTTACAAAAAGGAATCATTCTCAATGTAAATTTCCCAAACAAGCTTATAAAAGGCATAAAAATTTGCCGTCAGGCGAATGCCAATTGGGTAGAAAAATTTGATAAACGTCAAAGCCCAATGGGACGAAATTATTACTGGCTTACAGGTGAATTTATCAATCAGGATAATGGTGAAGATACCGACGAATGGGCACTTGAGCAAGGCTACGTTTCGGTAGTGCCCGTACAGTTTGATCTCACAGCTCATTATTATATTCAAGAACTCAATAATTGGAAACTCAATGGATAAGGTTCAAATTATAAAAGGACTTGCAATTGGTTTTTTGGCTAATGGATTAGGGTTATTTTTAGTCGCAATTATAATTGCAAATTCATCGGGAAGAAATGACAGTATTTTAACTGTTTTGGAAGCTGCCCATGCTGAAAATTTTTTGGGAAAACTCATCAGTCTTGGCGCAATCCTTAATCTGATTTGTTTTTTTTATTTTATCAGAAAGAAAAAGGATGGCTTTGCCGCAGGGGTTTTGATTGCAACACTATGTATGGCGCTTATCACATTTATCATTAAGCTGTAAAGTATGAAGTACTATATCATCGCAGGAGAAGCTTCTGGAGATTTGCATGGCGCAAACCTCATCAAAGCATTGCAAAAAGAAGATGCCAAGGCCGAATGTCGTGTTTGGGGTGGCGATTTGATGCAGGCTGCAGGTGGCACTTTGGTCAAACATTACAAAGATTTGGCATTTATGGGCTTTTTAGAAGTCCTTTTGAATTTGAGAACGATTCTAAAAAATATCAGCTTTTGTAAACAAGATATTGCAAACTTCAAACCTGATGTGCTGATTTTTATAGATTACCCAGGGTTTAACATGCGTATTGCCAAATGGGCTAAAACCCAAAATTTTAAAACCCACTATTATATTTCGCCACAGCTATGGGCATGGAAAGAAAATCGCATTCATCAGATCAAACGAGATATTGATAAAATGTATGTGATTTTACCATTTGAAAAAGCGTTTTACGAGAAAAAACACCAAATGCCTGTGACGTTTGTTGGGCATCCCCTAATAGATGCGATTGCCAACCGCCCAAAACCAGATGCTAAAACCCTAAGAAAAACATACGGACTGTCCGAAAAACCCATTGTTGCACTGTTGCCGGGGAGTAGACAACAAGAAATTAAAAAAATGCTCGATGTGATGCTGTCTGTGGTCGATGCCTTTCCTGAGCACCAATTTGTCATTGCTGGAGCACCAAGCCAAGACAAAGCATTTTATCAAAAATTCATTAAAAACAAAAACATCAAATTGGTGAGTAATGCCACTTACGACTTGCTTAGTATTGCACAAGCCGCATTGGTCACTTCGGGAACAGCCACTCTGGAAACAGCTTTATTTAAGGTGCCCCAGGTGGTGTGCTATAAATCCAGTTGGTTGTCCTACCAGATTGGAAAACAGGTGGTAAAGCTCGATTATATTTCTTTGGTCAACCTTATAATGGAGCGCGAAGTGGTCTGTGAATTGATCCAAAATGACCTGAATACAAAACGCCTTACGGCAGAATTAAAACATATATTAGACCCAAAAACCCAACAGCAGCTCAATACTGAATATACCGCCCTAGAACAAAAACTAGGGGGCACCGGTGCTAGCCAAAAGGTGGCTAAAGCGGTGTTTAAAGCGCTAAATTAAATCTTCGATTTTACGCAACAGCGAGTGGTAATTATAATTCCACATCTTTTAAAATCCGAATAATCCATTTTTTGTTGAGCTTATTGGCAACACCTTCAATTACTGAATTTTCGTTCATGAACTGAATATTAAAGCTTAGGGATTTACAATTATCTTTAAAATCTACGTTCAAAACAATTAAATTCTCTTTAAACTTATTTTCAGTAAATCGAACATTATTGCCAAATAAACTAAAGTTTAAATCATTAGTGATATAGTTGTTTATTAGAAATAAAATAGTCCTACTTTCAATATCTTTTGAATGGATATAGTTTCTGACTGAAGTTTCATTCATTAGTTGTGTTATAAATTCCACTTTTTCAGTTTTATTTTGACACTGAAAATTATTGGTTTTGTCAATTGGATTCTTACATCCAACTACTAAAACAATTATGAATATTAAAATCTTCTTCATTTAATAATATTTTTCAATTATAATCCACTGTGCTATACTTGGACTAATTGTCTGACCGTATGCTCTGATTTCAAAAATCTCACCTTCTTCACCTGGAAAATCTTGCCCATCTATATTATCAGTATAATGTACATACTCATGTAAAATAACAACCCCTAAATAAAACAGCAATCCATCTTCTTCAATTTGGCTATTAGTCCCATTTTCCAACCCCTCTACATAATCAATATCTAACAATATAGTATTTGGCAATAATTTGTCAAATGCCCCAACTGTTTTATCACTTGTATTACCTGAATAGTTATCTAATTGAATAATTTTTATGGTTGGGCCGTGCCCCCATTTCAAATCACTAATTATTTTTTCCTCAGAAATTCCTGAAATTTCTTTGATCGTGTTAACAATTTTAGGAATCTCTCCTGTTTTAGGCAATTGATTTTTCAAATATTCTGTAAGTTTTGGATACTTTGTTGAGTAATTACTGCCTAAAGGGTATTTAATTAATGGTAAAAAGGAAACTAATCTTTGCTCAATCCATGCTTTTAATGCTTCCACAGCAAATGTTTTAGCTTGTTGCGAATCATTTTCATCTAAAAAATCAGACAGTTGAACCACTTTCTGAATATTATCAAAATTAGCAATCCAATCGGCTTGTTGTTGTGTTAAGTTGGGGAGTTTACTCAATACATTATTAATATAATCTGCATAACAGTTAGAATCATCTAAACATGGAACAATTTCAGGTTCATTAACACCAACTGGTGTATTATCATTATTATTGCCTCCACCACAACCTGTTGGGTTATAACTTGATTTTTGGGCACTATTGTTAACACAAATCATTTCATAAATAGTTATTGG
>CBFHNG010000006.1:0-46312 GCA_965657165.1 Flavobacteriaceae bacterium | reverse complement strand
AACAGAGCAGTTAAGCCCATTAGCGCCGATGGTACTACACTTGTGGAAGAGTAGGTCACCGCCTTTTTTTAATTAAACCCTCACATTACTGTGGGGGTTTTTTTTATGGCTTTGTTTTAGTATTCATAAAGCCATCATTACGTTTTGATGTTCAAATCTCATACAGATAGAAAAATAAAAGATGTGTTTTCTTTTATAATCGCTTTATCGTAGGCCATTACGATCATATAAATCAAAGAATTGCCATAGAATATTTGCTGTATTTTGGCCTTCGAACTCCAGATTAAACCAAAAATGTTCGCCATTGATGATTTTATAAAAATCTACTGCTGTCCCATTGTTGCCCTCTGTATAGTGGTAGCGTTCAATAGTGTTGTAGGTGCTTTCTTCAGGGGTGGTGTTGGTTTGGTTGTTGGTTACCCAAAAATCAATTGCACTTTGTGCAGAGTTCCAATTGACATTTCCATTGAAGGGTAAGACAGGGTCTGCTGTACCGTGTAGTTTTATAACAGGAACAGCACGGTTGGGTGTACAACTTCCAGAAGTATCAAGCATTACTCCTGAAATACTTCCTATAGCAGCAATCAAATCGCTGCGGTAACAAGCAAGAGCATAAGCCATCATTCCTCCATTAGAAAAACCACAGGCATATATACGATCTTGGTCTATAAGGTAGTCTATATTGAGTTGATTGATTAGGGCTTCTACAAATCCAAGATCGTCTGCGGTACTTTTATTGTCAGGGCCGGGTAGGGCTGCGTTCCAGTGGGGTACTCCCTCCAAACATGATCCTTGTGGATAGACTACAATAATATTTTTGGAATTAACCAGTTCACGTAGGTCGGCCTCTTCAACATAATCGTCTATGGTACCCCCATAGCCATGAAAATTGAGGATGACTGGCAGAGGAGTACCGCTCAAATTCTCGGGCGCAAAAACATAATAACTGCGCTCGAGGTCATCATGTATGAGAAGCTTTGCACCCTCTAGATTTTCGCAATAGGGGTTGGTGTAATTATCTTTGTTATTGTCTTTGGAGTTGCAGCCAAGCGTTACAACAATAAATAGAAAGAATATAGCTTTTTTCATTTCAGTTAAATTATTTAAAAATACTATCCATAATGGTTTTGATGCCTTTAAACCCCATATAAATCGCTAGTCCACAAAGGGCAATTCCGGCCACTACGAGCGGAATATAAAGCGGTTTGTCGGTGTTAGATAGTCCGGCATGCAACAAAAAAGGCCCCAGAAACAACAACACTAAAGTGAGCCCCATGGTTTTTAGTCCTTGGACAAGCAGTGGTCTGTTGGTGTGTTTTTGTTCCATGTTATAAGGATTTAAAAGCCGTGATGGCCGCACGGACATTTTGGTGTTCTTCGAGTAAGGTTTTGGCCTCCTGTTCAGAAATGTTTAATTCGTTCATCAGCATCCGTACGCCACGGTCTACAAGTTTGTGGTTGCTCAGTTGCATGTCCACCATTTTGTTGCCTTTAATACGCCCCAATTGGATCATGGTTGTGGTGGTGATCATGTTTAAAATAAGTTTTTGTGCGGTACCTGCTTTCATCCGCGAACTGCCTGTAACGACTTCGGGGCCTACCACCACTTCAATGGGGAATTGTGCCGCTTTGGCCAATGGACTTCTGGCATTACAAGTAATACAACCCGTTGGAATCTGGAGTTGGCTACATTGTTTTAAAGCGCCTACCACATAAGGTGTAGTTCCTGAGGCAGCAATCCCCACTACTATATCGTTGGGTGTGATGTTGTAAGCTTGAAGGTCTTTCCACCCCTGTTTGCTATCATCTTCGGCAAATTCTACAGCTTTTCGTATGGCGGAATCACCTCCGGCAATGAGTCCAATCACTACATCATGAGAGACACCAAAAGTTGGCGGACATTCTGAAGCGTCTAAAACCCCTAGACGACCACTTGTTCCAGCCCCCAAATAAAATAGGCGCCCGCCTAATTGCAGTTGTTGGACTACCTTCTTGACTAAAATTTCTATTTGTGGCAATGCTTTTTTAACCGCTTTTGGTACGCTTTGATCTTCGGTATTAATCGCCTGTAGCAGTTCTGTAATGGACTTTTTCTCCAAATGGCTATAATGTGAGTCTTGTTCGGTGGTTTTTGTAAACTCCATATACAAAAATAGCTTTTTTGTCGGACTTTTTTATTCCAACAACAAACTCGAGTTGTAGGTTTCTCCAATGCTAAAATACCCCATAGGGTAGTGGCTTGGATTTGTAGTGTTGTAGAGATTTCCGCGTACTGTTGTTGGTGTGGTGTCAAAAGGATCTCCGCCTTCTTCGGTTTGTTCTATTATGGCGGACATAAAATTAAAGTAGCGTTCATTGGCACCATAAACAGAAATATCTGCGGTATCTCCAGCCTCTAAATCGTCATAGAAATATGAAAATGTAAAGCTATTGCCTTGATAAAATTCATCTTTGGTGGCCAAAAATAAATTATAGCCAAAATCAAAAATATAATAATCTTCACGACTACCATCATCAGTAATGGTCACTAAAACTTCTTTTTCATCACCTTGAAACAAGGTTTCGCCCCCTTGTTCTAAGTTGTCAATGGGTACTGTAGGCATCAGTTGTTCTACAGAAGATTCATAAACTTCGTTGTTGTAATTGATGGTTAATTTATAATTGGTATTTAAACTTGGTGTAAAGTCCAAGGTGTAATTTCCAGGAGTATTTGAATCGTGTAAAAAAGTGTGAGTTGTGCTGTTGGTGAGGTCCAAAATTTGAATATTGGCAGTTGTTACAACAGTTGTATTTTGTTCATAAAATCCTGATGTTAAGCTGAGTTTTATCACTTGTGTAAACTGTTCGTTGGGATTCATTTTTAGTCGTGCATCAATGGCCAATCGAGGTGCTGCGGTGTTTAAATCTAACTCTATCACGTCTTCACACGCTAAAGTTAAACAACCAATACATAGGTATAAAATGATTTTTTTCATGGACTAAAATTTAAAATTATAAGTAACCGCACCAATCGTACCAAAAATAGAGAGTTTTAGCGCTTCGTTTTGACCGGTTTCGAGGTTTTGTCTAAAATTAAGAGATTGTGCATTTCTTCTGTTATATAGATTATATACACTAAATACCCACTCACCACGCCAGCCTTTGTTTTTATTGGGTTTTGGGGTGTAAGTTGCCGAAATATCCAGTCGGTGGTAGGCGGGTAAACGACTCGAATTACGTTCCTCGTAAGTTGGAATCACAAGGCCGTTGTACACATACTGACCGTTGGGATAGGTGGTGGGTTGCCCCGTTTGACATAAGAAATTGGCATTTAATTTCCATTTCTTGTTCAGTTCATAACTAGAGGTTATGGAAATGTCGTGTGTTCTATCAAAAGGGGTATTGTACCAATTGCCATTATTGATCCCTGGTTCGTTGGCATTTCGACCTGGGGTTTGTTGTTCAGATTTTGAAAGGGTATAGGCCAACCACCCCTTGAAACGTCCTTTGTTTTTACGGAGTAAAAATTCTAATCCATAAGCCCTAGATTGGCCATTTAATAAGACTTGCTCGATGGCTTTGTTAGCAATCAAATTGGCGCCATCAATGTAATCGATACGATTTTTGATTTTTTTATAAAATGTTTCTATCTCAAAACTGTAATTATCATAATTTTTAAAATACCCCAAAGCAACTTGGTCCAGCAATTGCGGTTCTATGTATTTGCCACTAGGAGCCCAAACATCTAAAGGTGTTGGAGCGGTGGTGTTGGAGAGTAAATGTAAATATTGAGCCATTCGATTATAGCTGATTTTTATAGAACTATCCTCTGTAAGCAAATAGGATGCTGCGACTCTCGGTTCGATATATAAAAATGATTTTTCTACTTTTCCACTTGAGGTATTTATAGTTCCATTGGGTTCTACTAATTCATAGATCTGTAGGTTAGAATTATAGGTTACGGCCATATTATTGTCATAAGTATTCAATTCCTCTTGACCTAGTCGTAAAAAGCTACTCAATCGAGCACCATAACTTAAAGATATTTTATCGTTGATTTGCTGTTTGACATCTAAGTAAATGGCATTTTCAAAAGCATATTTTTTAGTTAATTCTTCTCTGTTGATGCCCGAAGTTGGTCCGTTAGGTTGAATCACACCAGGATTAAACGTGTAGTAAGTGCTATGCAATCCATATTCTAGAGTGTAACGATCATTGAGATAATGTTTTAAATCGTATTTGATATTCATATTTTGAATGCCTGAATTCCATTCGAATCCCACAAAATTCAAGTCTAAGCCATAATAATAGTCGGAATAAATCAATGATAGATTAGAAAATAATTGATCTGAAAATAAATGATTCCAACGGAAATTAACTACCGTATTGCCATAAGTATTTTCAAAACTATTGGAGACATTAAAGACATCACGACCAAAATACCCTGATAAATAGATTTTATTGTTTTTATCAAGGCGGTAACTTAATTTTGTATTTAAGTCATAGAAGTAAGCTTTACTGTCAACATTAAAAATGGGAAGAAATAAATGTGCATAGGTCGATCTACCACCCAATAAAAATGATCCCTTTTCTTTTTTTAGCGGACCTTCCAGCAAAACTCTGCTGGCTACCAATCCAATACCACCATTACCATGAAATTCGTTTTTGTTCCCTTCTTTTTGGTAAATATCCAAAACCGAGGCTACACGTCCACCATATTTAGCAGGGATGCCACCTTTGTATAATTTTATGTCCTTTATTGCATCGGGATTAAAAACCGAGAAGAAGCCAAATAAGTGTGAAGTGTTGAAAAGTGTAGCTTCATCCAAAAGGACCAAGTTTTGATCTGTGGAACCACCACGAACATTAAATCCTCCAGAGCCCTCACCACCATTAGAAACTCCAGGTAGAAGTGTGATTGATTTGATGACATCGGCCTCGCCAAATACTACAGGAATTTGTTTTATGGTACTAGCTGTGAGTGCATTAACACTCATTTGCGGGGTTTTAATATTGATGCGTTCAACATTGGTTTCCAAAACAACTTCCTCTAAAGTGTCCGCAGCTTCGCTTAAACTAAAATTTAGTGTTTGGTTTTCATTCAACGTTATAGTTTGGTTTATGGACTCAAATCCAATATAACTTACAAGAACTTCATAAGTTCCAGTTTCAAGAGTGATGGAATAAAAACCATACTCGTTTGTCGTTGTTCCTGTATTGAGTTCTGGAAAAATAATAGTGGCGCCAATAAGGGTTTCCTGTCCTTCAGTTTCATAAATTGTTCCGCTGAGCGTAAATTGATCCTGAGAAAATCCTAATGAAACAATTGTCAAAAAAAGAGCTATTAATCTAATGGTCATACTTAAATTTTATGCCGTAAAACTAAATAAAAAAGCACCTTTGTAAGGTGCTTTTAACATAACTTTGAGTATGTTTTTATAAATTTAAAATCGCATTAAATGTGTCGCTTGGGCGCATGGCTTTTCCAACTTTTTCTTCGTTTGGAAGATAGTAGCCATCAATATCAACAGCATTGCCTTGTACATTAATTAAGTCTTCAAGAATTTTTTCTTGATTTGCTTTGAGTTGCTCAGCCACTGTGCCAAATGCGGTTTTTAGCTCTAAATCCTCATTTTGCTCTGCTAGAGCTTCTGCCCAGAAAAGTGTTAAGTAAAAATGACTTCCTCTATTATCGAGCTCATTTACTTTTCTAGAGGGGGACTTTTTTTGTAATAAAAGTTGTTCGGTAGCATCATCAAGAGTTGCCCCTAAAATTGCTGCTTTTGAGTGGTTATGAACTTGACTAAAATGCTCAAGAGACACTGCTAAAGCCAAAAACTCACCTAAAGAATCCCAACGTAAATGATTTTCTTCCAAAAATTGATCGACATGTTTTGGTGCCGATCCTCCAGCGCCAGTTTCAAATAAGCCTCCGCCATTCATCAATGGAACAATGGATAGCATTTTAGCACTTGTTCCTACTTCCAAAATGGGGAATAAATCGGTTAAATAATCACGTAAAACATTTCCAGTAACAGAAATAGTATCGCGTCCATCTATTAGGCGTTCAAGTGTATAATGTGTGGCTTCAATTGGAGATAAAATCTTGAATTCTAGTCCTGTTAAGTCATAGTTTTGAAGATATTTTTCAACTTTCTTTATGAGTTCAGCATCATGTGCACGATTTTTATCCAACCAAAAAACGGCAGGTGTTTGTGAAGTTCGAGCACGAGTAACAGCCAATTTTACCCAATCTTGAATTGGTGCGTCTTTAACTTGACACATACGCCATATATCGCCATTTTCGACTTGATGTGAAGTGAGTGTATTGCCATTTTCATCGACAACTCCCACAACTCCATTGGCTTCAATTTCAAAAGTTTTATCATGAGAACCATATTCTTCAGCTTTTTGTGCCATAAGTCCTACATTTGGTACAGTACCCATTGTTGTAGGGTCAAATGCACCGTGTTTTTTACAAAAATCAATGGTTGCCGCATAAATTCCAGAGTAACTACTATCAGGAATAATAGCCTTAGTATCTTGAAGTTCTCCTTTGGCATTCCACATTTGCCCCGAAGTACGAATCATGGCTGGCATAGAGGCATCAATAATCACATCGCTGGGGACATGTAAATTGGTAATTCCTTTTTCAGAATTTACCATTGCAATATCTGGTCCCAAATGAAGTGCCTTTTCAAAATCGGCTTGTATAGTTTCGCGTGATGGGCTTTCAAGTTCCTGAACTTTCTCTAAAACGTTTCCAAGTCCATTGTTTGGATTGATACCATTTTGCTTAAATGTTGCTTCATGTTTTGTGAAAACATCATCACAAATTAGGTGAACAGCATGTCCAAAAATATTAGGATCACTAACTTTCATCATGGTTGCTTTCATGTGTAAAGACAGCAACACCCCTGAAGCTTTGGCATCGTCAATTTGTGTTTTTAGAAAGCGTTTTAAAGCATGGACACTCATAACGGTAGCATCAAAAATTTCGCCTTCAAGAAGGGCGATATTTTCTTTTAAAACTGTTTTCTTTCCTGAGGTGTCAGTATGTATGATGCTTACTGTAGTTGCATTTTTTACGGTTACCGATTGTTCGTTGTGCGCAAAATCGCCAGCTTCCATACTCGCCACATGGGTTTTGGAATCTGATGCCCAACCCCCCATACTGTGTGGATTCTTTTTGGCGTAATTTTTTACTGCTTTTGGTGCTCTACGATCTGAATTTCCTTCTCTTAAAACAGGATTTACGGCACTCCCTTTAATTTTGTCGTAGCGTGATTTTATGTTTTGTTCCGCTTCGTTTTTGGGCTGCTCTGGGTATTTTGGTATGTTGTATCCTTTTTTTTGCAGTTCTTCTATGGCTTCTCGAAGTTGAGGGATAGAGGCACTAATATTTGGGAGTTTGATGACATTAGCTTCTGGGGATTTTACAATTTGCCCCAAAGTGCCTAAAGCATCTTCTACTTTCTGATCTTCGGATAAAAAATCGGGGAACGCAGAAAGAATTCGTGCTGCTAGAGAAATGTCTTTGGTGTCTATCGAAATGCCGTAGGGTTCTATAAACGAAGAAACAATAGGGAGAAAAGAGCGAGTTGCTAATGCAGGTGCTTCATCTGTAATTGTATATATGATTTTTGCCATTCGAGGAAATTATTTTTTGTTTGAATATTGGCTTATAAAAGCTCACAAATATAAATAAATCAATTTTCTTCTTACCTTAAAACTCGAGGAAAATTAACATTTTTGTAACATCTGCAAATCGCACTTATTTTTTTAGATAAATATTAATTTTTTAACAAAAAAAAATGCAGTATTTCTACTGCACTTGATTTATAATTATGATTGAAGAACTATTGTGTTTGTTCTTTAATTCGTGCTTTTTTTCCCGTCAATTCTCTAAAGTAGAAGATACGCGCTCTACGAACTTTTCCACGTTTGTTCACTTCAATTTTTTGCAAAGCTGGTAAATTCATTGGGAAGATACGTTCAACACCAATTGTCCCGGACATTTTGCGGATGGTAAATGTTTCTGTAGACCCCGATCCTCTTTTTTGAAGGACGACGCCTCGGAAAAACTGAGTTCTTACTTTTTGACCCTCACGAATTTCATAGTATACCGTAATGGTGTCACCAGCAGAAAATTCTGGGAAGTCTTTTTTGGTTACAAATTCGTCTTGTACGAATTTAATTAAGGATTCCATAGTTATTATTTTATGAATTTTTTTGAAGCAACATGTACGATTTTCGCTAGAGGTTGGTTCAAAAGAGGGTGCAAATATAAGCAATAATTAAATGATTACAATTTTTAATACATTTTTTGTTTGTAAACCTGCAAATTATTTTTTTCCCTTAATATTCAAAACGTTATACAATCCAAAAATGATTATTGACACCCCAAATATAACAGAAATTGATGCTAGAATGGTTCGTTGCTCTTCAATTGCCAATAATGTAAAACTAAAAGTTGAAACTATTGTAATTACAAAAAGGTATGTTTTTAGGTTGTTGTTCTTTTTTTGTGCCATAACATTTATTTTATTTTATGAATTTTGAGGTTACATGGTATTGTAGAATAGATTTGGGTAATCAATTCTTGTTGGAAAATTAGTAAAAAATGAAATTGTTGACTAATATTAGGCCGTAAATTTTTAGTCCTTCAGTAAATCCGGTCTACGGGATTTGGTGCGTTCAAGGGCTTGGGCTTCACGCCATTGTTCTATTTTAGGGAAATTTCCACTAAATAACAATTCAGGAACTTCCCATCCTTTGTAGGAGCGTGGTCGGGTATAAATGGGTGGTGCCAAAAGGTTGTCTTGAAAAGAATCGGTAAGGGCAGAGGTTTCATTGCCCAATACACCTGGAATGAGTCGAATAATAGCATCGCATAATACCGCTGCACCCAATTCGCCCCCCGAAAGCACATAGTCGCCAATAGAAATTTCTTTGGTAATAAAATGATCGCGTACACGCTGGTCTACTCCTTTATAATGCCCACATAAAATGATGAGGTTTCCACTCAACGATAATTGATTGGCCATACCCTGATTTAATACTTCGCCATCTGGAGTCATATATATGACTTCATCATAATCACGTTCTGCTTTTAATTTAGAAATGCATTTATCAATGGGTTCAATAGTCATCACCATTCCTGCACCACCACCAAATTGATAGTCGTCTACAGACTTGTAATTATCGGTAGTGTAGTCTCTAAGGTTGTGAACATATACTTCAACTAAATTCGCCTCTATGGCACGTTTGAGAATAGAGGCTTCAAACGGACTTTTAAGCAATTCGGGGATTACACTAATGATGTCGATGCGCATACCACATTAATTTGATTACAAATATAAGTGAATTATGCTTAGTGTCCTGCTTTCTAATAGTAGGTAAATCGTCGAACTTCTGACATGTATTTTGCTAAACGAATCACTTGGTGGCTGTAGCCATATTCGTTGTCATACCAAATATATAGGACTACATTTTTTCCACTGTCTCTAACAATAGTTGCCTTGCTATCAAAAATTGCCGGCGCACTGCTCCCCACAATATCACTTGATACCAATTCATCACTCAATTCGTACTTGATTTGTTCGACCAAAGGCCCTTCCAAGGCATGGCGTTTGATGAGTGTATTGAGTTTTTGAACACTTGTTTTTTTAGACAATTCTAGATTCAAAATGGCTAAACTACCGTTGGGTACAGGGACACGAATGGCATTGGAAGTGAGCTTCCCTTCCAAATTGGGTAGGGCTTTACTTACGGCTTTTCCGGCGCCAGTTTCGGTGATGACCATATTGAGTGCGGCCGCACGACCCCGGCGGTATTTTTTGTGCATATTATCGACCAAATTTTGATCGTTGGTGTAGGCATGAATGGTTTCTAAATGACCATAGTTTACACCCATAGCATCATCCATTACCTTTAGAATAGGTGTTATAGCATTTGTGGTACAAGATGCTGCAGAAAAAATAGAATGTTTTTTTGGATTGTATTCATTTTGATTGATTCCATAAACAATATTTGGAATCCCATTTCCAGGTGCAGTAAGCAAAACTTTTTCAGTACCCTTGGCTTGTAAATGACGCTCAAGAGCTTCTTTTGTTCGAAATGCTCCAGTGTTGTCTATGACCAATGCATTTTTAATATCATATGCTGTATAATCTATATTTTCTGGGGCATTACTAGAAATGATACGAACTGTTGTTCCATTTATAATGAGTGCATTTTTTTTAAAATCTGCATGAACAGTCCCTGGAAATTCTCCATGAACGGAGTCATTACTCAATAATGTGGCACGCTTTTCCAGAACTTCTTTGGTGACTGCTCCCCGAGTCACAATAGCACGTAGTCGCAATTGACTTCCTTTACCATTTTTGAGCATCAGCTCTCTAGCGACCAAACGGCCAATTCGGCCAAAACCATATAAAATAACATCTCTTGGAGTAATGTTTTTCTGTTTTTTGTGTGCTTTTAATTGATTTGAAATAAACGTAAAAACATCATTATGTTCAGGGACTTTTTTGTGAAATTCATAGGTTAGTTTTCCGATGTCAATTTTTGATGGAGGAAGGCGTAAATTTTGAATGGCTCTTGCCACTTCAACAGCGTCAAAAATAGAGATTGGCTTATTCACAAATGCACTTGCATAATCGTGAAGCCGTAAAATTTCATTAACATTTTTGTCGATTAGTTGATTTCTGAAAATAACCAGTTCAATGGCATCATCATACCATAAGTCATTTACAATTTTTATAAATTCAACAGCCGATTTTCTGCAGTTGGTTTGTAAAGCTATTTCTTTTTCGTAGGAGGCATTATTTGACATAGATCTAAAAATGTTTGTTATAAAATTACTGCAAAAGTATAACAACTATAACGTTTTCGTAAATAATATTTAAAAAAAAATCACCCATAAATAAATGAGTGATTTTTATAGATCATAAGTCTTTAATTTATCTAAAGCGATATGCCATTTTTTCTCCGTTATTTTTGATGAGTGTCAGTCGCAATACCCTATTAGAGTACTCCCTTAAGGCCTTTTTTACATCCGAAATAGAGTTGACTTTAATATCGTTTATAGCAACAATTAGACTTCCTTCATCAACACCATCGGCAACCCAGTCTTCTTTGTTGTAAGTCGATAATTCTTGCAACAACAAACCATACTCACTATCTCTTGCTTTTAGTTCTGATGGACTAAGCTCTTTCAATGTTCCAATAATTGGTACGTCTATGGTTGTTAATCTTTCAAGGGTAACGTTTACAATTTTGATTTCATCATCTCTTTTCAATGTAACTTCTACTATGTCATCAGGACTTTTTGTGTTTAAAAACCCCCGTAAATCAGAAAATTTTGAAATTTTTACACCATTGATGCTCTTAATAATATCACCTTGTTGAATACCAGAAATTTCGGCTCCACTATTTTTTTGAACATCGCTAACATAAAATCCTTCTGTTTCGTCAATTCCAAATTCTTCAGAATTTTTACTATTGAGTTCCTGGCCAATGACACCCAAAATACCATTTTGAACATTTCCATATTCCATAATATCACTTACAACTTTTCGAGCTATATTACTTGGAACAGCAAAAGAATAGCCAATATATGATCCTGTTTGAGAAGAAATTGCCGTATTGATTCCTATAAGATCTCCGTGAATATTTACTAATGCTCCACCAGAATTTCCAGGATTTACCGCAGCATCTGTTTGAATAAACGATTGTGTGTTTCTACCAGATAAATCTCTAGATTTTGCACTAATAATTCCAGCGGTCACTGTTGAGGTTAGATTAAAAGGATTACCAACGGCTAAAACCCATTCTCCAACTCTTGTACTATTACTGTCACCAAAAGTGGTATAACTAAGTTCTGTATTTGCTTCAATTTTTAATAATGCAATATCTGTTGAAGGGTCTGTTCCTACAAGCTCAGCTTCGAAAATTTTATTGTCATTGGTTGTCACTTCTATAGATTGAGCACCATCAATCACATGATTATTAGTAATGATATAACCATCTGGAGAAATGATTACTCCAGAACCCGTACCAATTTGTTCACGACTTTGTGGACGACCAAAAAATAAATCTTCAAAAGAGGTATATCCTCTGCTTATTGTTGTGTTCTTCACATGAACCACGGCATTTAATGTTTTTTCTGCAGCTGTTGTAAAATCTACATTGGTTCCTCCATTTGCTGTTGGAGAATAGTTAACCGCTTGAATAAAAGGAGCGTCAAATGATCTGATTTCTGTTTGAATTTCGTTTTTTGGCTGTAATTGGGTGTAGACGCCAAGGGTCATTGCACCACCAAGAGCCGATACTGCTAATAAAGTGAATAGTTTTTTCATGATCTTGATGTTTTAATTCTTAAATAAATATAACTTAAAATTAATTTTTTTATTGAGTGTTACATAAAAATTTAACGCTCTTTTAACAGTGAAAAGTTCCATATAAATATTCATATATTTGCAAGGAATATGACACTAAAGTTTTACAAATATCAAGCCACCGGAAATGATTTTGTGATGATTGATAATCGTACACATATCTTTGACAAAAATAATACCAAACTTGTTGCACAACTTTGCGACCGCCGTTTTGGCATAGGTGCCGATGGACTAATTTTGTTGGAAAATACTCCAAGCTATGATTTTAGAATGGTGTATTTTAATGCAGATGGTAATGAAAGTACCATGTGTGGCAATGGTGGCCGATGCATTGTTGCATTTGCCAAACATCTTGGTATTGTTGAGCAAAACACAACGTTTTTGGCAATAGATGGCCCTCATGATGCGCGCATTGAGGGAGTAAATATTCATCTTAAAATGCAATCTGTAATCGAAATTCATACTCAACAAGACTACGCTACTTTGGATACGGGCTCACCACACTATGTGACTTTGAAATCGGATATTGATACTTTGAATGTCAAAACTGAAGGCAATAAGATTCGCTGTAATTCTATTTTTTCAAAAGAGGGAATTAATGTCAACTTTTTAAAACAAATAAATCAAAATACATTTGCAATTCGCACATACGAACGTGGCGTAGAAGATGAAACCTTGTCTTGTGGCACTGGAGCAACAGCAGCTGCTATAGCAATGCATCATGCTAAACAAACGGATTCAGAAAAAGTTATTCTTGAGACAAGAGGAGGTCAACTTCAGGTTACTTTTAATTTTGATGGTAAAATTTATAACAATGTGTGGCTATCTGGTTCAGCAACATCAGTTTTTGAAGGTATAATATCAACCACAAATTAAACAATGAATATCAAAAAAATTGCCATTTCCCTTGTTATGTTTGGCCTTGTGGCTATTGCATATTTTTCTTATTATATCTATTCCATTATGTTAGTTCCCAATACAGCATTTAATGGGAAAGAGGCTTATATTTTTGTTTCAACCGGAGCGAGTTATAATGAGGTTAGATCCGATTTAAAACCTCTGCTAAAGGACATTGAAAAATTTGATATATTGGCTCAACAAAAAAAGTACACCACAAATGTGAAACCAGGTCGCTATCGCATCACCAACGGGATGACCAACAATGACATTATAAACTCCATTAGAAGTCAAAATATTCCTATCAAAATTACTTTTAACAATCAACACAGTCTAGAAGTATTGGCCAAAAGAATTTCAAATCAAATTGAACCCGATAGCTTATCCCTTATTCAAGCCTTTGCAGATGAAGAATTTTTGAAAGGCAATGGATTCACTTCTGAAACTGCTCTTTCTATGTATTTACCCAATAGTTACGAGCTTTTCTGGAATACGTCTCCAGAAAAATTTAGAGCTAAAATGCTTAAATCTTATCGTAATTTTTGGAATTCAAAACGATTGGAGCAAGCAAAAAATATGGAGTTATCTCCAATAGAAGTTGCAATTCTTGCAGCTATTGTTCAGGAGGAATCTAAACAAAAAAGTGAACAAAAACGTGTGGCTGGGGTGTATATAAACAGATTAAAAAATGGGTGGCCATTGCAAGCCGACCCCACCCTAAAATTTGCAGCCTATAAATTACCAGAGAACAAAAATAAAATCATTAAGCGTTTGCTCAATAAGCACAAAGCAATAAAGTCTCCATACAATACTTACATGCACAAGGGTCTGCCACCAGGCCTTATTGCCATGCCTGATTTGGTCGCTATAGATGCTGTTTTAAATTATGAACAACATAAATTTTTCTATTTTGCTGCAGATCGAAATCGTCCAGGTTTCCATAAATTCGCAGAGTCACTTTCTGATCACAATAAAAATGCACGTTCCTATCATAATTATTTAAACGAAAAAGGCGTTAAAAACTAATGTAACCTACTGATTTTCAGCATCTTTTATTTTTTCATACCTTTGCACTGTTTTTTAAAAATAGCTTTTGCTTAAAATTAAAAACAATGAAAACGATTAAACATATTTTGCCCCTTACAATGACTGTTGTTGTATGTTTTGTGTTACTTGGAGCAACATCATTACCAGAAAATGAAATAGCGCCCACTGGAAATACTCATGCTATTACTTTTAACTACAATCTCTCTGCATATATTCCTGATGAAACAAGAGAGGAATTTTTTCTAGAAAATTATATAATTTTAGATCGCTCCTATATTGGTTTTAAAGAAGCTATTGCATTTAAAGAGTCTCAAGGAAAATACACTATTGTTAACTCTTTGGGATATTTAGGAAAATATCAGTTTGGTGCCTCAACCTTAAAACTTATAGGAATCTATAATCCTACTGAGTTTTTGAATAATCCAAAACTTCAAGAAAAAGCTTTTTTAGCCAATGCTAAGCGAAACAAATGGGTATTAAGAAGAGATATCAAACGTTTTGTTGGACACAAAATTAATGGTACGGTAGTAACAGAGTCAGGTATTTTGGCCGCTGCACATTTGGCTGGTCCGGGTAATGTAAAACGCTATTTGAGAAGCTATGGTGCTATTGGATTTACGGATGCTTTTGGAACAGAAATTGAATCTTATATACGTAAATTTTCTTCTTACGATACTTCATTTATAGTGCCTAATCGTCGCCCAAAAGCAAAGCTTTTGTAGGAAATAATTTCTAGTCTTTTTGTATAATAAACAGAGTAGGTCTTTTGTGGAAATCTATTTTTGTGGTTTTCCATTGCGCAACTTTTTGTGTTTTGATATACTCTGTTTGAAGTGTCAAATCAATAGCTAAACAAATACGTGTATTTTGGTGTAAAACTCGACACATATCTTCAAGTAGCTTTTGGTTGCGATAAGGCGTTTCTATAAACAATTGCGCTTGTTGTTCCTCAAATGAACGTTTTTCCAATTGTTTTAATTTTATTTTTCGCTCGTTCTTATCAATGGGAAGATAGCCGTTGAAAGCAAAATTTTGACCATTCATACCAGAGCCCATCATAGCTAATAAAATTGAAGACGGTCCGACTAAAGGAACCACTTTAATCGCATTTTGATGCGCCAAACGTACAACTTCTGCACCTGGATCTGCCACTCCAGGACATCCAGCATCAGAAATAAGTCCTACAGAAATACCTTGCTTGCAGGGCTGTAGATAGGTTGGTATTTCAGAGGGGGCAGTAAATTTATTTAAAGGAAATAATCGTAGTGCTGATTGAAGTTTTGATGCGCTCACAGATTTGATAAATCGGCGGGCAGATTTTTCGTTTTCTACAATATAAATATCAATTTCTTCAATGATTTTTTTGACAGAAATAGGCATTGTTTCCAATGGTGCTACATCGCCTAATGTATTGGGAATCAGGTATAATTTTCCATTCATTGTTCAGAAGTTAATTGATTGCTGTGATAGATGCAGGCTTCTTCGAGTAAATTGTACACATGATCAAATCCATTTTTTCCACCATAGTAGGGATCTGGCACTTCATTTGTTTCTGAATTTGGATAATTCAAAATGAGTTTTACCTTTTGGCGTTCATCTTCATTTTGTACATGTCGAATAACATCACGATAATTTGCCTTATCCATTACAAAAATAACATCAAACTCTTCTAAATCATAAGCTCTAAATGGCCTTGATTTTTGTTGTGAAATGTCTAAACCATTTTTTTGAGCGACTTCAATGGAGCGAGGATCGGGAGCATCACCAGAATGAAATCCACTTGTTCCGGCAGAGTCTATAAAAAAATGTTTGCTTGAAAGTTTTGACCTCATAATTCCTTCTGCCAAAGGAGATCTGCAGATATTCCCCAAGCAAACCATTAGAATTTTGGTCATAAATTGTGATTTATACAGACAGTTTTTTTGTCAAATCTTCAACATATTTTCTAAATTGCTTATCTGTCGAAGAGAGATTGTCAACTGTTTTGCAAGCATGTAGAACTGTGGCGTGGTCTCGTTGTCCAATTTGAGACCCAATACTTGCTAATGAAGCTTTGGTGAATTTCTTAGCAAAAAACATGGCGAGTTGGCGGGCTTGAACAATATGACGTTTCCTAGTTTTGGATTGAAGTGTATCAACATCCATTTGAAAATAATCTGAAACTATTTTTTGGATATAATCTATAGAAACTTCTCGTTTTGTGTTTTTTACAAACTTCTCAACGATTTCTTTGGCAAGAGAAAGTGTAATTTCCTTTTTATTGAATGATGATTGTGCAATTAATGAAATGATAGCACCTTCTAGTTCTCTAACGTTTGTTTTAATGTTTTTTGCAACATATTCAACAATATCATCTGGCATTTCAACTCCGTCTCTGTAGAGTTTGTTTTTTATGATCGAAACACGTGTTTCAAAATCTGGTTTTTGTAGCTCAGCCGAAAGTCCCCATTTGAATCGAGATAACAGACGCTGTTCAATATCTTGCATATCAACAGGCGCTTTATCACTGGTCAAAATAACTTGCTTGCCGTTTTGGTGTAAGTGATTAAAAATATGGAAAAACACATCTTGTGTTCCTGATTTTCCAGATAAGAACTGAACATCATCTATAATAAGTACATCAATAATCTGATAAAAATGAATAAAATCATTTCTGTTATTCTTTTTTACAGACTCTATATATTGTTGCGTAAATTTTTCAGCAGAGATATAAAGAACCGTTTTTTCTGGGTATTTGTCCTTAATGTCTACACCTATGGCATGAGCCAAGTGTGTTTTTCCCAAACCAACGCCACCAAAAACAAGCAGCGGATTAAATGAGGTCCCACCGGGCTTATTGGCGACAGCAATTCCTGCATTTCTTGCTAATCTATTAGAATCTCCTTCTAGGAAATTTTCAAAAGTATAGGTTGGATTGAGCTGAGATTCAATTTTTATATTTCTGATACCAGGAATAATAAAAGGATTTTTGAGCTCAGGGTTTTTATTTTTAAGAGGAATATCCGCTCTTTGTGATTGAATTGCGGAACGATTCGAACTTGGAATTTTTTCTGTAAAAGGTTGCTTATTACCGTAGGTGTTTTCCATCTTAATGATGTAGACGAGCTTGGCATCTTCACCCAATTCTTTGGTCAAAGCAACTTTTAGGATTTTTACATAATGTTCTTCAAGCCATTCATAGAAAAATTTACTAGGAACTTGAATGCTTAAAGATTGATCTGCTAGTTTCACTGCAACAATGGGTTCAAACCATGTTTTGTATGCCTGAGGTTGAATGTTGTCCTTAATAAAATTAAGACAGTTGCCCCATACCGATTGCGCAGTGTAATTCATTTTATATGTAATTTTTTTTAGTTAGTTAGTGGCTAAAACGTCAACACTTTGGGGAGGTGGTTAATTTTTATCCATGACAAATATGTGAACAAAATTTCAAAAAAAAAATTAAAAATACAGGAAATTTTATTTTTTTTTCGTTTAAATTATGCAGCAATAAATATATAAATTTTTTAATGAAAAGTCACCAAACAAAAGTTAAAGTTCGATACGGAGAAACAGACCAAATGGGCGTTGTCTATCATGGAAATTATGCTCAATATTTTGAGATTGGTCGTATAGAATGGTTGTCTTCATTAGGCTTTTCTTATAAAGAAATGGAAGCCCAAGGGATTATGCTTCCAGTTGTTGTTTTGAATATAAGTTACTGTAAACCAGCATTTTACGATGAAATTTTAACTATAAAAACAACATTACTAAAACTTCCAAAAGTTTCTATTGAATTTGAATATGAACTTTATAATGAACTTGATGAGTTGTTAACAAAAGCTTATACAAAGTTAGTTTTTGTGGATACAAAAACGCGTTTACCCATGCGTTGTCCAGACTATTTTTTAGACAAACTGCAAAATTAATCGTTAAAAATTTTAAGCTTGATTTTGTGATGTGTTTTAAATGCAGTCTTAACCAATTCTAAATCCCTTTTTTTGACCAAAATTTTTAGCCAACATTCCAATTCTTGATGCTGTTCTAATATTATTAGATTAAATTTTTTTACAATTCGCATGACTTGACTGATTTCGCTATATGAAAAACGTACTAAGATTTTTTCTTTTATATGTAGGGTTGTGATTTTACATTTATCCAAACTGTGTTTAGCTGCAGTTTTATAAGCTGAAATAAGTCCGCCAACACCAAGTTTTGTGCCTCCAAAATATCGAACAATCACAACAAGAGTGTTGGTAATATTCTTGGCTTGTAGCTGTCCTAATATAGGCATTCCAGCACTATTGTTTGGTTCGCCATCATCCGATATTTTATATATACTCCCATCAACTCCCAATCGATATGCATAACAAAAGTGACCAGCTGATTTGTGTTTTTCTTTTAGTAGACCAATAGTATTTTTAACGTCATTTTCATTGTTAATCGGAAATGCATAACCAAAAAATTTACTGCCTTTGTCCTTGTGTAAAATTTCTTTAGAACTGTTTTCTATAGTTTGAAATTCAAATAAACCTCTGCTCATTTCCTCTTTTTGAAATTAAGGATTTTTAAAAAGTAGTAGCTCGTCATTTGCAACCCTTTTCTTATAATGATGTTTCAGCGTATGAGATGGCGCTTTAATCCCGTCAATAAATTCTACATTTCCCTTGAAAACTCTTATTTCGTCCCAAAGATTCTCATTTATAAAATACTGTAGTGTTTTTTGCCCACCCTCAACAATTACTGATAAAATATTTAATTCATAAAGGTGGTTGCAAATTTGTTGGGCGATATGTTTTTGTGAATTAAAATGTTTTGATGACAATACAATGGTTTTAGCTTCATCATTAAAAACATTCGATGATTTTGGTAAATTATCTTTAGTGTCAATGACAATTCGTGTGGGATTCCGACCAGATACCATTCGAGTTGTCAAATTTGGATTGTCTTCCAGAACAGTATTTCCACCCACCAAAATGGCATGTTCTTCGGAGCGCCATTGGTGCACCAACTGTCGTGATTCATCAGAACTGATCCAAACAGGACGTTTTGTAGTTTTAGCTTTTGGTGCAATACATCTATTTTTTGTTTCTGCCCATTTTAGTATAATATAAGGACGCTTTTTGTTTTGTAGCGTAAAAAAACGTTTGTGATGCTCTTGGCATAGCGTTTTACAGACGCCAACAACAACTTCGCAACCTGCCAATTTTAGTGCTTCAATTCCTTTTCCACTTACTTTTTTATTGGTGTCAACACAACCGATAACCACTCTAGGTATTTTGTGCTTTATAATAAGGTCGGTACATGGTGGTGTTTTACCATGATGACAACACGGTTCTAGAGTGACGTATAATGTAGATTTGGCTAATAGGTTTTTGTTTGCAACAGATAAAATGGCATTGACTTCTGCATGTGCACCACCATATGAGCTGGTATACCCCTCACCAATAATTTTGTTGTCATAAACAACAACACAACCAACAGCAGGGTTTGGTGCAGCAGCGCCTAATCCTCTTTTTGCAATTTCTATACAGCGTTTTATGTATTTTGAATCTTCAATGACGAAAAAACTTTTATTTTCAATAGTGTTATACGTATCTTCGAAACTACAAAAATAAGATTAATTGCGGGGATGTTAGACATGCAAATTAGAGAAATCAAAAAAGAGGATAATATACAAATTGAATCGGTCATCAGATCCGCTTTTTTGGAATTGGACATTCCTTTGGAAGGAACAGCATACGAAGACCCTGAAACATCAAAAATGTTTGAGGCCTACAATACTGATCGTTCTGTATATTTTGTGGTAGAAATGGATGAAGAAATTATAGGTGGAGCAGGTATAAAGCCTCTAAAGAATTATGATCAAGACGTTTGCGAGCTTCAAAAAATGTACAGTACTCCCAAAATGCGTGGTCTGGGGATGGGGCAAAAATTAATGGACCGATGTATGGAAGCAGCACGCTCTTTTGGGTTTAAAACATGTTATTTAGAAACCATCCCTATGCTTCAAGCGGCCATCAAATTGTACAAACGAAATGGATTTTTGGAAATTAAAACCTCTTTAGGAAATACGGGACATCATAACTGTAGTGTATGGATGATAAAAGAATTAAAATGACACTAAGGGAGCTGAAAAAACATTTTATCAATGAACTTGATTATTATCCATTATCGGAGCGTCACGTTTTTTTTCAAAGGGTGTGCGAAGCATATCTTCAATTACAGCCCCATCAATTAGTTCTCAATTATGAAAAGAAGATTTCTGAAATTGAGTATAAATGGTTTAATGGAGCATTGAATCGTTTAAAAAATCATGAACCCATTCAATATATATTGGAACGGGCTTATTTTTTTGGATTAGAATTTTTAGTAACTCCAGCAGTACTCATTCCTCGCCCCGAAACAGAAGAACTTGTGGCGTGGATTTTAGAATATTTTAGTAAAACAGATGCGCCTAAAATTTTGGATTTGGGTACAGGCTCTGGCTGTATTTCAATTGCCTTGGCAAAAAACCTCCCCAATGCTAAAGTTTTTGCCCTTGATATTAGTACAGAAGCGCTAGAAATTGCACGTTTTAATGCAAAGAAAAATAATGTAGAAATCAATTTTATAAACTCCAATATGATTCAGTGGGAAAGCTCACAACAGTTTGATATTATTGTGTCTAACCCACCTTATGTGTTAGAGAAAGAGCAAAAGCAAATGAAAGGTAATGTGTTGAAACACGAACCTCATTTGGCGTTATTTGTAGACAATGCATCCCCTTTGGTTTTTTATAAAGCATTATGTGAAATTGCTCAAAAGAATCTTTCTCAAAATGGCTTATGCTTTGCAGAACTCAACGAAGCTTTTGGAACAGAAACTAAAGCGCTTTTTGATAAGATTTCGTTTCAAAATGTAATTTTAAAAATAGATACATTTGGAAAGATCCGTATGCTAAAAGCACAAAAAAAATAAGTTATTTTTGAATGCTATTTTACCTTTTTCTTAACTGAATTTAGTATTTTAGTAGCACCAAAAAAATCAAGTATTTTTATCTAAATGACTGATAAAGAACTAATTATTCAACTGCGTAAGGAGCTTCGTCAACATAACCATAACTATTATGTTTTGGACAATCCTACAATTTCAGATTTTGATTTTGATATGAAGTTAAAACAACTTCAAACTTTGGAAGCGCAATATCCCGAAATGCATGATCCTAATTCTCCAACACTTCGAGTAGGAGGAGAAGTCACAAAAAACTTTCAAACGGTAGTTCATGCACAACGTATGTATTCTTTGGATAATTCGTATTCTAAAGAAGATTTATTGGATTGGGAAACACGAATAAAAAAATTGGTAGATGGTCCAATTCAGTATACATGTGAGCTTAAATATGATGGCGCATCTATCAGTATAACCTATAAAAATGGGACACTTTTTCAGGCCCTAACAAGAGGCGATGGCACACAAGGTGATGATGTGACAGCAAACATAAAAACGATTAAATCTGTACCCCTTAAACTTCAAGGAAATTACCCAAAAGAATTTGAAATTCGCGGTGAAATTATTTTACCTTTTAAAGGATTTGACGCGATGAATAAAGAGCGTATTGCAGTGGGTGAAGAACCCTATAAAAATCCAAGAAATACGGCCTCTGGAAGTTTGAAATTACAAGATAGCAGCGAAGTTGCAAAACGTCCACTACAATGTCTTTTGTATAGTATTGTTGGTGATCATACAGGAATAACTTCTCAATTTGATAATTTAGAAAAAGCACGGTCGTGGGGGTTTAAAGTCCCTACGGAAGCGAAATGTGTACAATCTATTGATGAGGTGTTGGAGTTTGTAAACCATTGGGACTCTGCGCGCCATCATTTACCTTACGAAATAGATGGTATTGTTATCAAAGTCAATGATTTACAACAACAAGCAGAATTGGGCTATACCGCCAAAGCACCACGTTGGGCCATGGCCTATAAATTTAAAGCAGAGCAAGTTTCTACACTACTGAACCACATTTCGTATCAGGTAGGACGAACCGGTGCAATTACACCTGTTGCAAACCTACAACCCGTAGAATTGGCAGGAACAATCGTAAAGCGAGCATCTTTGCATAATGCCGATCAAATTGCAAAATTGGATGTCCGTCTGGGCGATACTGTTTTTGTGGAAAAAGGCGGAGAAATCATACCAAAAATAATGGGTGTTGATCTTTCAAAACGTCCAACGAACTCCATACCAACAACCTATATTTCTGAATGTCCAGAATGCCAAACATCACTTATAAGAACAGAGGGTGAGGCACAACATTATTGTACCAACGCAGAGGGCTGCCCGCCTCAAATTATTGGTCGGATTCAGCACTATATTTCTCGAAAAGCACTCGATATTGAAGGATTGGGCGGCGAAACCGTAGCCTTGTTGGTCAATGCTGGACTTATAAAAGATGCTGCTGATTTATATATCTTAAAAATTGAAGACGTTTTACCATTGGAACGAATGGCACAAAAAAGTGCCGAAAATTTAATGCAAGGTATAGAAAACTCCAAGCAAATTCCTTTTGAACGTGTACTTTTTGGATTGGGAATTCGCTATGTTGGAGAAACAGTAGCCAAAACTTTAGCAAAACACTACAAAAATGTGGGTGCACTTTCTGAAGCCAGTGTTGAAGAACTTGAAGCAGTGGACGAAATTGGAATAAAAATTGCCGAAAGCGTTTATGCTTTTTTTAGAGATGAAAATAGTATACGTTTGGTCTCTCGATTGGTGAGTTATGGACTACAACTCCAACTGTCTGAAGAAGCAATGGCCAACCAAACCACACTTTTGGCGGGCGACCGTATTGTCGTTTCTGGGGTTTTTGAAGGCATTTCCCGTAACGAACTTAAAGCACTTATTGAAGCCAACGGTGGCAAAGTGATAAGTTCTATTTCTGCCAAAACAACTTATTTGGTTGCAGGGGCCAATATGGGCCCTAGCAAACGCCAAAAAGCAGAACAATTAAATATCCCTATCTTAACAGAACAAGAGTTTTTGAAAAAACTTTAAATCCTTAACGCACGACTTCTAAAGTATTTGTCCTTGGCGTCCAAATAAAAATCCACTTTACCAAGGTATAGCCCATAGCAGCCTACTTGATTAACAAGAACAGATTTACCAGCGGCATTGGTTTCTACAGTAGGGGTATCCAAAAAGGTATGGGTATGGCCACCAATGATAAGGTCAATATCTTTTGTTTTGCGCGCCAAACTACGGTCAGAAACTTTTTGTTTGCTTTTGTATTCGTAACCCAAATGCGACAAACAAATCACAAGATCACATTGCTCATTAGTTTTAAGAATACGACTCATGTCTTGAGCAATTTCGGTGGGGCTAAGGTATTTTGTTTCTTTATATGCATCATTATTAACAAGGCCTTGAAGCTCTATACCAAGCCCAAAAACACCAATTTTTACACCCCCTTTATAAAAAATTTTATAGGGTTTGACATGGGTATCAAGCACTGTATTTTTAAAATCATAATTGGCCGAAACAAAATCAAATTTGGCATGTGGCAATTGTGCAAAAAGTCCATCAATGCCATTATCAAAATCATGATTTCCAATGGTTGCAAGATCATAATCCAAAATACTCATCAGTTTAAACTCTAATTCACCACCATAAAAATTGAAATAGGGGGTACCTTGAAAAATATCGCCTGCGTCTAGCAAAAGTGTATTTGGATTTTCTTTTCGGAGTTTTTGAATGAGTGTTGCCCTTCTTGATACCCCACCTTTATTGGCATTTCTTCCATCGTTTGGGCCAAAAGGGTCAATATGGCTATGCACATCATTGGTGTGTAGAATAGTAATTTTCTTTGCGTTTTGTTTGTCGCATGAAAGCCCCATCCCACCCAAAGATAAAAGCGTTGCAGAAGCTGCAGTGTTTTTTATAAAAGTGCGTCTTTTCATTTCTATTAATTGGTGTAAATAAAACGCTGATCGCGCTTTGGGTTTAAAGTGTCTTGAGCGGAAAAATAATCAATCAAAATGGCCCTTATTTTATAGTCTAAATCAAAAACGGTTTTACTTTTTTTAAAAAATTCCATACGGTCTCCACCATTATAAAGGTAATCACTTGTGGCCACATAATAAATTTTGTTGAGGTCAATAGTTTTTCCTTGAACTTCAAGTTTTTTGACCTTTCCTTTTTTGGTAATATGCAGTGTCATTCCAGAAATTGGATGAGCACGTTTAGCTTTTATTAGATAATTTACAAGTTCCATCACTACTTTTCCTTTCATTTGCGCCACCACCACTTTGTTCTCAAAAGGCATGATATTAAATGCAGTTTTGGTAAAAATTGGTCCTTTTGGAAGCGGTGCTCGAATCCCACCATGATTTAATAAAACGAGATCTAAATCCAAATTATAACGTTTTTTTAAAATAGGTGCAGACTGTCTAAAAACAGCATCGGCCATAAGGTTTCCAATGCCTGTGTTTAATGCTCCATCTGTTTTTTTGTATTCATTATCCGAATAACTTAAAACTTCATTCATAGATACCTCTAGTCGTGTTCTGTAGGGACGGATAACACTATCAATTTCTGTATTGGATTTTAAATTGTTGTCAATGGTTAAGCGCTGACTATCGGTGCTTTGGGTTGTTATTGCTTCATTGCAAGATAAAAACCCTAAAATTAGAGCAATAAATTTAACGTATTTAAGCGCCATTTGTATTAACTTTGTATAGATTCTAAAAATACATGTTTTTTAAACGTATAAAAACAATATCGTCTGAAAAATTTTTGACCACTGTATTAGAGGCGCGTTCAAAGCAATTTTCATCTGAAAAGATAAAAACGGTTGGGGTTTTATTCAATTATGATCAGTTTGTAGATTATGATTACTTTAGAATGCTTTTTACAGATTTGGGATTGAACGACAATAGATTGCGTTTTATTGTTTTTTATGAAAAAGAAAACAACCAACCAAACAGTTGGGACGCCTCCTATACCAAAACAGATTTCGATTGGCTAGGTCATTGCAAAAGCAACGAGGTTACCGAATTTGTAGATCAATCTTTTGATTTATTGATTAGTTATTATAAACCCAATCGTTATGAGTTAAAGATTGTTACAGCAATGTCAAAAGCAAAATTTAAAGTTGGTATTTCAGATGAAGATGAACGTTTGCATGATTTGATTATTGACGTTTCAACAAAGGATGTTGATACTTTTAAAACAGAACTAATAAAATATTTAAAAACCCTAAATAAAATTTAAATGAATACATTATTAGGTATGGGAGTTGCCTTAGTTACACCATTCAAAAGTGATTTGAGTGTTGATCACGAAGCACTAGCAAAAGTTGTAGAGTTTAATATTGATAATGGTACAGATTATCTTGTTATCAGTGGAACTACTGGAGAAAGTGTAACCATAACAAAAGAAGAAAAAAAGGCAATTATTCAAACCATCACAAAAGTTAATGGTGGCCGACTGCCATTAGTTATTGGAATTGGAGGAAACAATACCGCTGCAGTTGTAGAAGAACTAAAAACCACTGATCTCTCCCCTTTTGTTGCTGTTTTATCGGTGGCGCCATACTATAGTAAACCTACCCAAGAAGGCTTGTATCAGCATTTTAAAGCCGTTGCTGAAGCCTCTTCAAAACCCATCATTTTGTATAATGTTCCAGGGAGGACCGCTAAAAATATGGAACCCGAAACAAGTTTACGTCTTGCTCGAGATTTTGAAAATATAGTTGCCATCAAAGAAGCTGGAAATAATCCAGAACAATACAAAACACTTCTAAAAAATAAACCAGAAGATTTTCTTGTCATTTCAGGTGATGACGATTTGGTGTGTGATGTTGTTTTACAAGGCGGTTCGGGCGTAATTTCCGTTATAGGACAGGCTCTACCTGAGTTATTTTCAACAATGATTCACAAAGGATTGGAGGGCGATCGTTCAACTTCAAAAGCATTAGAAAAAAAAGTGATGCCGCTTATAAATCTCATTTTTGAAGAAAATAATCCAGCAGGGATAAAATCAGTTTTACAACAGCTTGGTTTGTGTAACGATACTGTTCGTTTACCTTTGGTGGCTGCAACAGATGCTTTAAAATCTAAAATAAAAGAAGCATTGGCTCTATTATAAAAAATAATCAGATCTCGTTGTACAGATAATAAATGTTTTTATTATCCGTTTAAAAAATGTATTTTTGCAACCCATTTTTGAAATATGAAAAAAATAGTATCTTTAGTTCTAGTTCTTGTCTTTTTTGCATCATGCAGCGAATTTCAGCGTGTATTGAAAGAAGAAGACGTTGCAGAAAAATACAAATTTGGGACAGAATTATATGAGGCTGGTAAATATGAAAAAGCCAATCGTCTATTTTTACAAATTGTCCCTAAATACAGGGGAAAACCTCAAGCAGAAAAGTTAATGTACATGCATTCAAAAGCGTTTTACGAGACTAGAGATTACATGTCTGCAAACTATCGCATGGAACGTTTTGTAGAGGCCTATCCAAAAAGTGAGCGCGTGTCTGAAATCGCATTTTTAGCCGCAAAAAGTTATTATCAAATTTCACCACCATATTCAAAAGATCAAACGGAAACGTTAGATGCTATTGAAAAACTTCAAGAATTTATCAATCGTTATCCAGATTCCGAATATTTTGATGAAGCCAATACATTGGTACAAGAATTAGATGCAAAAATTGAAAAAAAAGCCTATGAAATTGCGTTACAATACCACACCACTGGGCCTTTTCACAGAGATTATAATTCAGCCATTACAGCATTTGATAATTTTTTAGAAAAATTTCCTGGCACCAAATACAAAGAAGATGTTTTGTTTTACAAATTTGATTCGGCATTTCAGCTAGCAGTCAATAGTGTGCCTTGGAAGCAAAAAGAACGTACAGAAAAAGCATTTTCATTTTATAAAAATTTGAAACGCTTTTTTCCACAAACAAAATATTTAGACCAAACAGAGTCAATGTTCGAAGAATTGGAAGACATAAAAAATAATTTAACACCAAAAAGTTAATACAAATGGATTTAAAAAAAGTAAAAGCACCATCAACTTCAGTGACCTACAATCGCAATGAGATTGATGCACCAACTGAGAATATTTACGAAGCTATTTCTGTAATATCAAGACGTGCTGAGCAAATCAATACTGATATCCGCAAAGAATTGATTGACAAGCTTGAAGAGTTTGCAACGTATAATGATAGCTTAGAAGAAGTATTTGAAAACAAAGAACAAATAGAAGTTTCTAAGTTCTACGAGCGTTTGCCAAAGCCACATGCACTAGCTGTTCAGGAATGGTTAGAAGGGAAAATTCACCACAGAAAAACCTCTGACGAGTCCTAAGACTTTAGTTATGTCTATTCTACGTGGCAAACATATACTCCTTGGCATCAGTGCTGGTATAGCTGCGTACAAAACTGCTTTTCTTGTTCGTTTGTTTGTAAAAGCAGGTGCAGAAGTTCGTGTTATTATGACACCATCTTCAAAAGAATTTATAACTCCGCTTACACTCTCAACACTTTCAAATCATCCTGTTTTAACTGATTTTACCGATGAAGAAGATGATAATGCAGTTTGGAACAACCATGTTGAACTTGGCCTTTGGGCCGATTTGTTTGTGATAGCACCAGCTACGGCCAATACACTATCCAAAATGGCCTCTGGAAACAGCGATAATTTTCTAATTGCGACATATCTTTCAGCAAAATGCCCTGTGTATTTTGCACCAGCAATGGACTTGGATATGTACAAACATCCTACCACACAAAAATCAATAGAAACGCTTCAATCTCATGGCAATATATTAGTTCCATCAACTTTTGGAGAATTGGCTAGTGGACTTGTAGGTATGGGGCGTATGGCAGAGCCAGAATCAATTGTTGAAACTATTGAACAACATCTGCTAGAGGGATTGCCATTGCATGGAAAAAAAATACTTGTTACCGCAGGGCCAACTCATGAAGCCATTGATCCAGTGCGCTATATTGGTAATCATTCTTCGGGCCGTATGGGCTTTGAAATTGCAAACAATGCCGCACAGTTAGGAGCCGAGGTCATTCTCATCACTGGTCCTACACACTACAAAGCACATGACGACTCTATACATACCATTTCCATCACCAGCGCAAGAGATATGTATGATGTCGCTCATCAAAATTTTGATGCCGTTGATGCCGCAATTTTATCTGCTGCAGTTGCAGATTACAGACCTAAATTTCCTGCACTTTCCAAAATTAAAAAGAAAGCAGCATCGCTAACTTTAGAGCTTGAAAAGACAGAAGATATTTTGGCCTCATTGGGAGAAAAAAAGAAAAATCAAATCCTTATAGGCTTTGCATTAGAAACTGAAAATGAAGTTGCAAATGCAATAAAAAAGCTGAAAGCTAAAAATTTAGATTTAATTGTGCTAAATTCGTTGAACGATGAAGGCGCAGGTTTTGGTGGATCCACAAACAAAATCTCAATTATTGATAAAGATTTAAATCAAAAAAATTACCCCTTAAAATCAAAATCTGAAGTCGCTTCAGATATCATAAATGAACTTATAAATCGAATTCATGCGTAAAATTGTAACTTATTTTATATTATTTTTTTCGAGCTTTGTTTTTGCACAAGAGCTCAATTGCAATGTGGTTGTTATCGCTCAACAAACAGGAAATGAAAATGTACAGGTGTTTAAAACCCTAGAAAAACAACTTAAAGAATTTGTAAATAATACACGTTGGACCAAAAAACCTTTTGAGCTTCAAGAACGTATAGATTGCAGCATGATCATCAATATTCAGAATTACGACTCTGATACGTTTCAGGCCAGTATTCAAGTGCAGTCTGCTCGGCCTATTTACAATTCTACTTACACAAGTACTGTTTATAATTTTAATGATAAAGATTTTAATTTTAAATATCTAGAATATCAAAATTTAAACTTTAGTCCAACACAATTTGAATCCAATTTAATCTCTGTTATTGCTTTTCATGTTTATATGATTTTAGGCGTAGATGCCGATACTTTTGAATTGTATGGAGGCGATCAATATTACGAACAAGCAAGAGATATAGCCAATTATTCCCAACAAGGAAATGTAGCAGGATGGGCACCACCAAAAGGAGGAGACCAAACAAGACGCGTGCTGATTGACAATGTTTTATCTAAAACATATAAAGAATACAGAACAACTTTATATAATTATCATCGTTTGGGGTTGGACGTGATGTCTAGTGATACAAAAGAAGCAAAGGCAACAATAATATTAGCCTTGTTAGACTTTGAGACTTTACACAAAAGACGTCCAAATTCTTTTTTGGTTCGCACTTTTTTTGACGCCAAATCTGATGAAATATCAGATGTATTTTCTGCAGGACCAAGTGTAAAAATTACAGAACTTGTTTCGGTTCTTAATAAAGTAGCACCAATGCACTCCAAAAAATGGAGTACAATTAAATTTTAAAACAAAATCGTGTTAGCTCAACTTTACATAAAAAATTATGCACTGATCGATGAGCTTGATGTGAATTTTGATGAAGGGCTTACTATCATAACAGGCGAAACTGGCGCAGGAAAATCCATTTTATTGGGAGGTCTATCGTTGGTTTTAGGAAAAAGAGTAGATTTTTCTAATATTAAAGACAGTGATAAAAAAAGCATTATTGAATGTACATTCAATATAGAAGCTTATAACTTACAGTCTTTTTTTGACACTCACGATTTAGAATATGAACAACAAACCATTGTAAGACGAGAGGTTTTGCCCTCAGGAAAATCAAGAGCATTTGTAAATGACTCTCCAGTAACGCTCAGTGTTTTGGACGCGCTTGGCCAACAGTTAATCGACATTCACTCGCAGCACGAAACGCTCTCATTGACTGACGATGTATTTCAGTTTCAAATTATTGATGCTTTAGCGCAAACACAAGATTTGCTTAAAGCATATGAAAGCACCTTAGCAGATTACAAAGGCAATCAAAAAGAATTGGAGCTGCTTAAACGTCAGCAGCAACAATCAAAAAAAGACTACGACTACAATAATTTTTTACGACAAGAAATTGAAGAAGCTCAAGTTTTAAATCTAGATTTGAAGACCTTGGAATCGCATTATGAAACCCTGAATAATGTAGATTATATTCAAAGCGAATTACAATTTGCTCAACAGCTTTTAACCCATGAAGACGTTGGAGTTTCTACTCAACTCACCGAACTAAAACAACGCTTCAATAAATTAAAAGATATTTCTTCTGAGTATACTTCTCTTTTTGAAAGAATTTTAAGTTCACAGATCGAAATTGATGATATTTTTGCTGAAATAGAACATCATCAGAATACATTGGAAGCCAATCCCCAGCTTTTAGTTGATGTCGAAAATCAACTCAAAAAAGTCAATGACTTATTGGGCAAACACAATGTGAAAACCATTGAAGATTTAAATCGAGTTTTTGATGAATTATCAGAAAAAGTGTCCCATTTAACAAACCTTGATGCACAGCTAGAATCTGTCAATAATTTGTTGAATGAAAACTTTAAAAAATTAAACAATATTTCTTCAGCCCTTAGCGCCAAAAGAAAAGGTGTATTAACAAATTTGGAAGACGAATTGCATGTACTTTTGGACGCCTTAGGGATGCCAAATGCAGTATTTAAAATTGAACTTCAACCTTCCACAGATTTTTTATTCAATGGTAAAGATGTTTTGAATTTCTTATTGAAAGCCAACAAAGGCGGGCAATTTTTAGCTCTTAAAAAAGGGGCTTCTGGAGGTGAGTTATCACGAATAATGCTTGCTGTAAAATTTATTTTATCCAAACATCAAAAGTTGCCAACCATTATGTTTGATGAAATTGATACTGGCGTATCGGGTGAAATTTCAAATAAAATGGCTTCAATTATGCAAGAAATGAGTCAGTATATGCAGGTGTTTACGATCACTCATTTGCCGCAAATCGCGGCCAAAGGAACGCATCATTTTAAAGTATTTAAGGTTGATGATGATTCAAAAACAATAACACAGCTAAAAAAATTAAACTCCAATGAGCGGTTAGAAGAAATCGCTCAAATGCTGAGTGGAAAAGAAATTTCAGAAACAGCAAAACAGCATGCACAACAGTTGTTGAATTAGTATTATATTTGCCAAAATTAAACGTGACAACCAACAAAAAAACAAACTATGTCAAATCAATTACTTAAAGGAAAAAGAGGTATTATTTTTGGAGCATTAGATCCAAATTCAATTGCATGGATAACTGCAGAGCGTGTACATGAAGAAGGTGGAACTTTTGTCTTGACCAATGCGCCAATTGCAATGCGTATGGGGGCCATTGATGAATTGGCCAAAAAAACAGGCGCGCAAGTGATTCCTGCTGATGCCACTTCAGTTGAAGATTTACAAAATTTAGTTGATCAATCCGTGGAGATTTTAGGTGGAAAATTAGATTTTGTTTTGCATTCCATTGGAATGTCTGTAAACGTTCGTAAAGGGCGTGCCTATACCGACCAAAAATACGATTGGACACAAAAAGGAACAGATGTTTCTGCCATGTCTTTTCACAAAGTCATGCAAACGCTTTACAAATCTGATGCGATGAATGAGTGGGGGAGTATTGTGGCTTTGTCCTATATGGCTGCACAACGTGTTTTTCCTGATTATAATGATATGGCGGATAACAAAGCGTATTTAGAAAGTATTGCTCGAAGTTTTGGGTATTTCTTTGGACGCGACAAAAACGTACGTGTCAATACGATTTCGCAATCTCCAACTCCAACAACAGCAGGTAAGGGTGTAAAAGGATTTGATGGCTTTATTGCTTATGCTGAAAAAATGTCGCCGCTTGGTAATGCCACAGCTTTAGATTGCGCCAATTATACCATCACCTTATTTAGTGATTTAACAAAACGTGTGACTTTGCAAAACCTCTACAACGATGGTGGTTTTAGCAACATGGGCGTGAGTGATGCTATTATGGAAAAATTCGTAGAAGAATAAGCAAAATCTTATTGATTTCATAACAATCCACACCATTCAGTGTGGATTTTTTTTTGTCTAAAAATTAATAAATTTTATATTTTGTTTAACATTTAAACGAAATAATTAAACATTTTAACGATAAAAGTGAATAATACTTCAATTTATGATCTTGTATCATTAAATTTAATAGAAATAACCAAAAACTAACTTTTATGAAAAAAATTACCTTATCATTTATTTTATTACTAATTTCCTACTTTTCATTCGGACAATGCCAATATACTCTAAGAATGTTGGATTCATATGGAGACGGATGGAGCGGAAATTCTATGGATGTTTTAATAAACGGAGTAGTAGAGGTCGATGATGCAACATTTAATGCTGGATCTTCAAGCGATTTATCTTTTACTGTTAATGATACAGACGAAATTACCACTATCTGGAACGGTGGTGGGACTTGGGGGAGTGAAACATCATATGAAATTTTAGATACAACTTCAGCAGTAGTTGGCTCTGCTTCTCAAGCAGGCATTTCTACCCCAATAACCGCATCGTGTCCAAGTTGTTTACCTCCAACTAGTTTAGCTACAGCAAACATCTCTACTTCATCTGTTGACATTTCATGGACATCAAGTGAAACTTCATTTAATATTGAGGTCGTAGATATTACAGCAGGAGAAACTTCTGATGGTTCAATTGATTATACCAGTAGTACAAACTCTTATTCTCCTACAAGCTTGTCTGCAAATAATGATTATGAAGTTTATGTTCAAGCCGATTGTGGAGGTGGTGATACTAGTGGTTGGGTTGGGCCTGTGAGTTTCACCACAGCGTGTGATGCTATATCATCTTTTCCGTGGACAGAAGATTTTGAGTCAGTTACAACACCAGCTTTGCCATCATGTTTTACTGAATTGAATAATAATTCTGATAATGACTATTGGAAAACTTGGTCTGATTACGGAAATAATGATTCCAACGCTGTAGGACTGTATACAGATTATAATTCTGGTGACAATGATGATTATTTAATACTTCCACAATTTACATTAACAGGTAGTGAGCGTTTAGTGTACAGTGTTAGAGCAAGATCAGCTAGTGAACCAAATGATTACAAAGTTGTTTTGTCTACAACAGGTAATTCTGCTGCTGATTTTACAATAGACTTAATAGATCTGACTACAGTGACCAGTGAAACATATGAGGAACAAATCATAGATTTAAGTGCATATTCTGGAGATGTTTACATTGCAATTCATGTGCCATCTGATGGACTTGATGGTTGGTACATTTTTTTTGATGATTTTACTGTTGAAGTTCCATCTTTGGATACCATGGATTGGAATAATTTGCAATGGGTACAGCCTACAGCAGATGCATCAAGTGGTTCCACCACTTCAGTCACTGTTGAGGTAGGAACTCAAATATCTGCCTATGCGCAAGGATATAAAGCTGGCTTGACAGATACTACTACAGGTTCTGCAGCCGCTGGAGTAGAATGTTGGATCGGAATTCACAATGAAGATACAGATCCGTCTACATGGCCATCTTCAGCATGGAACATAGCCACCTTTGATTCAGAGCAAGGAAATGGAAATAATGACGAATATTTATTAACTACAACCAATGCTCCAATTGGTACAAATTATGTTGCATCTCGATGGAGAGTTAATAGTGGTCTGTATACATATGGTGGCTGGAATGGTCCTTGGGATGGTATGACTAACACTAGTGTTGAGCTGGTTGTAACTCCTATTGCTGGAGATACTTTTGCTACAGCAACTGACTTACCATTTACAATTTCACCTGAGGGTACTGGATGTGGTTCTCACAACCTTTCTGTTGACTTCTCTACTAATGGCCCAGGTTATACAGCTAGTGATTTAGAAGTTCCTAATGGTCATACTGTTCCAGGAATAGATGCCTTTTTTAATTGGACCGCTACAACTGATGGATTGCGCTGGTGGGGGAATGGAAACGGTTATCCATTTTTTAGCATACATGATTCAGATGGAAATATTATAGATTACTCGACATATAATCAATCCGATGTGATTTTACAGGGTTGGTCAGTCGGAGATGAACTTGTTCTAAGGTTTTTTGAATCTTACTCGGGCACACAAAATGTAGAATTTTGTTTAGAATTATTCACATTGCCACAGGCACCAAACTGTGCCGAAAATTTAGCACCGACAGGAACAGATGTACCATTTAACAATGGCGCGGTAACAATTTCATGGGATGCACCATCAACTGGTCCAGCTCCCACTGATTATGAAGTTTTCTGGGGTACTGAATCTGGTAATTTAACATCAATTGGTTTGGTTGGTGACCCAACAATGACTTCAGTCAATATTACTGGTTTAGAATATGGAGGAACTTACTATTTTTCAGTTGTACCACAGAATGGGGGGACATTAGCCACTGGTTGTGCTGAAGCTTCTTTTACAGTTGAGAATGCATCAATTCCATTTAATTGTGATTTTGCGTTTTTCCCCTCTGGGTTCTCTGTAAGTATAGGAACTTTAATTACTGGACCTGATTCATCAACTTCTACTTCCTATGATTCTTGGTTTGATGATGGATTTAACGATGGGACATCAAGCGGTGCAGCAAAAATCAATCTTTATTCGGGAACAAACGCTTGGTTAGTCTCTCCTCAGTTTGATTTGAGTGGTGGCATTTATTATTTAAATCTAGATGCTTTAGCAACTGAATATACATCTTCAAGTTCTTCCTCCTTAGATGCGATATTTGGAGATGATGATTTTGCCACATTAATGACTAGTGCGGATGGTGGCTCTACATGGACTGAACTATACAGATGGGATTCAACAAATAATCCTGGTGCAGATGGTGAAGGAATGCCAGAGATCACTTTATCTGGTTATTCATCAAGTACTAGATTTGCAGTATATGGTGAAAGTGCAAACAGTACAGAAGATATTTACTTCTTTGTAGATAATTTCCGAATCACATCAACTTCACTTGGAATTGAAGATAATAGTGTTTCATTATTCAACTATTTCCCGAACCCTGTGAATGATGTATTGACCATTAAAGCTCAAAAGGATGTAGATAATATTACCGTCTACAATATGCTTGGGCAAGTGGTGATACGTCAAACACCAAATACTAGAGATTGTACTGTAGATTTATCTGCAATGCAAGCTGGTGCCTATTTTGTGCAAGTTTCTATAGACAACTCTGTTGAAACCGTACGCATTCTTAAAAATTAATTTTTTGATTAATACATTTAAAAACCTCGCTTCGGCGGGGTTTTTTTATACCCTATTTTTAAACGAATAATTCAAAAGCATTGTGTAAATTTGTGTACATGATTGCAAGTGATTTTTCTTTTATTATACCTGTCTATAATCGTCCAGAGGAGGTGCGTGAGTTGTTAGAAAGTTTTTGTGCACTAGACGCACCAAAGACTTTCGAAATTGTAATTGTAGAAGACGGCTCTAGTCTAGATTCAAGATTGATTACAGAACACTTTTCTCATCAGCTTAATATCAGTTATTTTTATAAAAACAACACGGGTCCAGGCCATTCCAGAAATTATGGTATGGAACGCGCAAAAGGAAATTATTTTATCATTTTGGACTCCGATTGTATATTGCCAAAACAGTATTTAACAGAAGTTATATCCTTTTTAGGTTCTAATTATGTGGATTGTTTTGGTGGTCCAGATGCCGCACAAGATCATTTTACAGAACTTCAAAAGGCCATTAATTTTTCGATGACTTCTGTATGGACAACAGGTGGGATAAGAGGTGGAAAAAAAGAAATAGAAGGCTATGAACCTCGAAGTTTTAATATGGGGATTTCAAAAGAGGCCTTTTGTGCTTCCGGTGGTTTTGGAAATATTCATCCCGGAGAGGACCCCGATTTGTCTATTCGACTAAAAGCAATGGGCTATAAGTTATGTCTTATTCCACAGGCCTTTGTGTATCACAAGCGGCGCATATCTTTTGAGCGGTTTTTTGTTCAAGTCTACAAGTTTGGTCAAGTTCGCCCCATTCTTAATAAATGGCATCCTCATACCAAAAAAATTACATATTGGTTCCCTACAATTTTTATGTTTGGATTAATTTTTAGTTTGATTTTATTTTTAATGGGCATAAAATTTGGACTATATATTTATGGATTATATCTTATAATAGCATTAGTTTTAGCATTCAAATCTACTCTCGATATAATAGCTACTATTTTAACAATACCAGCCATTTTGATTCAATTTTTGGGTTATGGTTGGGGATTTTTAAAAGCTAAAATTAAATTGACATGCTCGCGAAAACCAGAAATGGAATTATTTCCAAATTTATTTTTTAAAACATCTTGATGAGAAAGATTTTTGAATATCTACGCCAAAAAATTCGTGCAAAACGACTCAATGTTTTTTTGTTGTTTTTGGCTTTAGCTTTTGTTATTTCTATGCTTTCAAAATTATCTAGCCCCAGAATGCATACTTTACAGTTTGAGCTTCAACCTACAAAATTACCGCCACAAGAATTACTCGTTCAAGATCCGCTTCCAAAAATAAATGTTACGATAACAACCAATGGATTTAACCTCTTAAAAATTGCGTTTCAGAAACGGCTTCTAAAAATAGATTTTTCGACACTTCAAAAAGATGACAAGGCCTATTATTGGAACGAAAGCGAACATCGTTCTGAATTTGCCCAGTTTTTTGGCAATAATACAGCATTGGAATCTATTCGTCCAACTTCATTAACTTTTAATTATGCTACTGAATTTGTAAAAAAAGTTCCAGTTTTTATAAATATTGAGCCCAACTTTGTTGTTGGTTATGATTTGGAAACTCCTCTAAAATCTCAACCCGATTCTATTGCTATTGTTGGTCCAAAACAATATTTGGACGGTATTAATGAAATATCGACACAGAAAATAACTTTAAATGCGGTGCAAAAAGATATTGAAATCACTATCGATTTAGATGTTTCAAATTATCCTATGTATTTAAAATTTTCAAAAACAAAAGTACAGGTCACAGGAGAGGTAGATAAATTTACTGAAGGAAAAATAGCGGTCCCTGTACACTTGGTAAATTTGCCTGAAGACCTAACCCTTTCAGTTTTTCCTAAAGAAATTCCAGTTGTTTTTTATACAAGTTTGAGCGCCTATAATTCCATTGATCGTAATGATTTTCGAATTGAGTGCGATTACAATACTTTAGATTTATCCTCCAACGTGATGATTCCAAAATTGATATTATATCCAAAATCAGCAAAAACGGCTGAGCTGCAAATCAATAGTCTTGAATATGTAATTACGAAAAAAAATGACTAAAATTTTAGGACTTACTGGTGGAATAGGAAGCGGCAAAACAACGGTTGCAAAAATGTTTACGGCTCTGGGAGTGCCAGTATACAATGCTGACTACGAGGCCAAAGTGTTGATGCAAAGCTCTGAAAATATAAAAACAAAAGTTATTGAACTTTTAGGAGAAAACGCATACGACAAAAATGGCCCTAACCGTTCATACATTGCCCAAATCGTCTTTAAAGACAAAGAAAAACTGAATGCGCTCAATGCTATTGTTCATCCAGAAGTTGCAGCACATTTTAATACCTGGATGTCAAATCAATCTCATCCTTATGTTGTAAAAGAGGTGGCCATTTTATTCGAAATTTCTGCTCAAAATCAATTTGATTTTATTCTAACGATTACTGCGCCAGAACAAACTCGAATAGATCGTGTAATGTTACGCGATAGTAAAACATATGACGAGGTGCTTTCCATTATCCAAAACCAGTGGCCTGATGCCAAAAAAATTGAAAAATCTGATTTTGTTATCCACAATGTAGATATCAATCAGACTAAAAATGAGGTCGTTAAAATCAATAAAAAAATCTTAAAAAAATAATTTAAATCATAAATTTTAACATTTTGGTTAATAATTAGTTAAAACTAACTTAAAACGTTCTTAAAAAATGTAATTTTACTCCATGAATAAGAAGTTATTTTCAATATTGGTTATACTAATGAGTCTATCCCTCATTGGTATTATTTTTGTTCAGGCCTACTACATCAATTATTCACTTGAAACAAAGGAAGATCAATTTGCGTTTAATGTAAAAAAAGTTCTAAGTTACGCTTCCAATCAAGTAACAGATATAGAATACAACAAATATGTAACCGCACTCAATGCAATGATTGCTCGAGGGCAGGAGCCAGATACAAGTGCAATTCGAAGCATACGAGTGTATAAACAAAACAAAAATATCAATCAAATTGTAGTTTATGATACCGGTGTCAAAGAAGAAAATTATACCATCCCAAACACTCTAAATAACAGTACAGATAGTGTCAATTTTAAAAAATTAAAAGGTAAAACAGTTCAGGAGACCTATACTACAGGTATCGATGGTCAAAATATACCAAATTTAGAATATTCCTTAACTAAAGTTTTGAATATGGATCGTCTTCAAAAAGCAACTTTTGAGGCACAGTACAAGGCGGAAATTCAAAATACACCTATTGAGGAACGTGTTTCCAACCAAATGATTGAACGTCTTCTGGACAACAAGTTAAAAGAGAATAACATTGACATAGCATATGAATATGCCATTTTAAAAAATAATGATCCAACGCGCATTCAATCCAAAAGTTTTGAAGCCTCTCTTGTCCCTACAATTGGAGTTCCTATTTTTTTGGATGAAAATGGAGAAAGTGAATATGGTTTGTATATTAATTTTCCAAGGCGAAAACGCTTTATAATGTCTTCCATTATTGGAATGACTTCCTTATCCATTCTTTTTACAATCATCATCATCATTGCCTACACAAGTGCATTATATCAATTGATTCAGCAACGAAAAATATCGCAGATGAAATCTGATTTCATCAACAATATGACGCATGAATTTAAAACACCTATTGCTACAATTAATCTTGCTTTGGATGCCATAAAAAATCCCAAAATATTTCAACATGCCGATAAGGTAAAAAATTACCTTTCGATGATTAAAGAAGAAAATAAAAGAATGAATGCTCAAGTGGAGAATGTTTTGCGCATCTCACAATTGCAGAAAAAACAATTGATAATTAGTAAAGATCGTATAAAATTACATGATCTTATTTTGGATGCGATTACTCATGTAGAACTAATTGTTAATGATAGAAAGGGATACATAAAAACTCATTTTAAGGCTTCAAAATCATCCATTTTGGCCAATAGCACATATTTTACCAATGTAATTGTAAATGTTTTGGATAATGCGGTTAAATATTCAGAGAATTCTCCAAAAATAGACATCACCACAGAAAATGTAGGTAACAATATTGTCATGCTTGTTAAAGACCAAGGAATAGGAATGAGCAAAGCGGTACAAAAACGTATTTTTGAAGAATTTTATAGAGAACATACGGGAGATGTACACAACGTTAAAGGACATGGACTTGGACTCTCCAATGTCAAAAGAATTGTAGAAAATCATCAAGGAACAGTCACTGTTGAAAGTGAAAAAGGAAAAGGTAGTACCTTTATTATAAAATTACCATTAATAGCATAAAGTCATGGAAACCACAAAACGCATTTTATTAGTTGAAGACGATCCAAATTTTGGTGCCGTACTCAGAGAATACCTAACCATCAACAACTACGACGTTGTTCTTGCCAAAAATGGCATGGAGGGCAACGAAAAATTTAAAAAATCTGACTTTCATCTCTGTATTTTAGATGTTATGATGCCTTACAAGGATGGCTTTACTCTGGCTCAAGAAATTAGAGAAAAAGATAAGGACATACCCATCATTTTCTTAACGGCAAAAGCACTAAAAGAAGATGTACTTAAAGGCTATAAAGTTGGTGCAGATGACTATTTGAATAAACCGTTTGATAGCGAGGTTTTACTTCTAAAAATTCAAGCGATTATTCAAAGAAAAACAGTGGAAAGTGTGGCTGATAGTAATCAATTTGAATTTGAAATTGGGAGCTTTAAACTTAATTCAAAACTTAGGTTTTTAACTCATAATGATAATACACAAATTAAGCTCTCACCAAAAGAAAATCAGTTGCTTCGACTTTTGGCACTTCATGTTAATGACCTTATGCCTAGGGAAATTGCACTGACTAAAATTTGGCGCGATGATAATTATTTTACATCAAGAAGTATGGATGTTTATATTGCCAAGCTTAGAAAGTATTTAAAACACGATCCAAAAGTTGAAATTTTAAATATTCATGGAGAAGGTTTTCGTTTGGTCATCAATGAATAGCTAGAGTTCAGCTTCTATGTATTCAATAATTTTTAAACATGGTTCATTGAAATCAAACCACTTTGTGTGTTCTTGTTTTTTAAACCAAGTTTGTTGTCTTTTGGCAAAACGTCTTGTGTTTTTTTTGATTTCATCTACAGCAAATTCTAAGCTACAATTGCCCTCTAGGTATTGAAATATTTCTTTGTATCCTACGGTATTTAGCGCATTCAAGTCTTTATATTCAAAAACAGATTTTACTTCTTCCAAAAGCCCTTGTTGTAGCATTAGGTCTACGCGTTGATTAATTCTATCATAAATGACTGAACGTTCTGCGGTAAGACCAATATTTATAGTTTTAAAATTCCGTTTGACTTTGTTTTTGTTTAAAAAACTACTGAAAGGCTGCCCCGTTCCTTTACAGATTTCCAAAGCACGAATCACTCTGTGTGAATTATTCAAATCAATACTATTATAAGATTTTAGGTCTAAAATTTTTAACTCTTCTTGAAGTTTCTTTATACCATTGTTTGATAGCTCAATATTCAATTTTTCTCTAATTTTTGGATCAACTTTTGGAAATTTATCCAAACCATTAAGTACAGCATTCACATAAAGTCCAGAGCCTCCAACCATAACAACAATTGGTTTTCTTTTGTGAATTGAAGTGATGCAATCAATAACCTCTTTTTCAAAATCACCTACACTATAAGATTCTGTAATGGATTTATTATGAATAAAATGATGTTTTATTGTTTGTAATTCTCCAGATGTTGGTGCTGCTGTACCAATAGGAATTTCTTTAAAAAATTGACGAGAATCTGCTGAAATGATTTCAGTTTGAAAATATTTTGCAATTTCCAAGCTCAATGCTGTTTTGCCTATACCCGTAGGCCCTACAATAGAAATTAATGTGTTATTCATGATTTAAACGCTCTCCACATTTATGACAAAAATGAGCATTATCTGAATGGTAAGATTCCATACAATTGGTACACGATTGTGTGTTTTTTGGAATATTATTGCGTTGTGATCTTGTCATTTCAGAAGTGACTATTCCAGTAGGTATTGCGATAATCCCGTAACCTAATATCATAATTAATGAAGCTATAAATTGACCCAACGAACTGATTGGTGCAATATCGCCATATCCAACGGTAGTGAGCGTTACAATAGCCCAATACACACTCCTTGGAATGCTTGTAAATCCACTGTCTTTGTTGCCTTCTACCAGATACATAACAGTTCCTAATATCACACACAAAACCAAAACAAATGATAGAAAAACAGCAATTTTTACTCGACTGCGTTTGAGTGCTCTGCCAAAATTTGTACTTTCGCCTATATACCTTGTTAGTTTTAATATACGAAATACGCGTAACAATCGCAGTGCACGAATGATGACCAACGAATGTGTTCCTACAATAAATAATGAAAGGTATTTTGGAATTGTTGACAGAAAATCAATGATACCATAAAAGCTAAAAATATAGGCCTTAGGATTTTTTACACATACAATTCTAGCAATATATTCTAATGTAAACAATATGGTAATTATCCACTCTAGACTGTCTAAAATACTAAAATATGTTGTACCAATCTCATCAACACTTTCGAGCATGACAAGGACAATACTCAGAAGAATAACAAAAAGTAAAACAACATCAAATAATTTTCCGGCTGGAGTGTCGGCCTCATAAATAATTTCATGAAGTTTATTTTTCCAAGGTGCTGTTGGCTTTTGATCAGACATAATTCAAAAGTACTAAAAAAGTTTAGTCTTCAAGGGAAATGACTTTTAATCTTTTATTTCGCCTCAAGTAACTTTGTATAATATGCTGTGCATCTTTGTTGTGTTCTAATGGCGTAATTAGAGTAGATAAAACATCAATATTTGTAATTTGAAAGTTTAAATTAAAATAAGTAAATCCTCTTAAAACCCCATCTTCTACCCAAATTGCACTACGCTCGTCAATAGCTCTACCATAATCAACAACAATCATGCTTTTTGATTTGAAACTATGCTTTTCTGTAAGCTTTAGCACTTTAGAATTATAATTTTCAGTTGTTTCTTCGCCAACACACGCGCCCTCACATTCTTTTATAGTGTAGCTAAAACACCCATGTTTTGATTTATATAATCCACATAGTTTTTGACACAAATTATATTTTTCAACGACTTTATTCATAAAACTCTTTCCACTTTGAATATTTGAAAATGTGGTAATAGGTTTTAAATTGCCTTTAATTTTTTCAATTTTTAGGTTAAGGTAACCGTTCTCATCTGTAAAACTGAACAAGCCATGAGTGAAAATAGTACGACGCAACGCTCGATTATATTTTGGTTTATGATGCTTTATTTCTGCGCTTTCTTTTAAAAGTGCAAGCAACTCACTTCCTGTTTTTTCGTAAGTTACGCTAGCAACTTCGAGTTGTATTTTTTTTGATTTTGGGGTTTGTCCCACAAAATGTTGATTGATTCTATTTTTAATATTCTTGCTTTTCCCTATATAAATGATATCACCATCTTCGTTGTGCATATAATAAACTCCAGTTACAGAGGGTAAAGACTGAATGATTTCGGTCAATTTTGGTTCTAACTGACGCTTTGGTTCCAGGCGTACATAAGTTTTTACAATAGTTTTTTCAATGTCTTTATTAAGTAATAATTCAAATAATTTTGTGGTTGCCAGAGCATCACCCGAAGCTCGATGTCTATCGCTTATTGGAATCCCCAACGAACGCACCAGTTTCCCCAAACTATAGGAGGGAAGGTCAGGAATCAACTGTTTTGAAAGTTCGACAGTACAGAGATTTTCACATTCAAAATTATAGCCAAGTCGACTAAACTCGAGTTTTAAAATCCGATAATCAAATTTTGCGTTGTGAGCTACAATAATACAGTCTTCTGTTATTTCAATAATACGTTTTGCAACTTCATAGAATTTTGGTGCATTACGAAGCATTTTACTAGAAATTCCTGTAAGACTTACCACATAGGGTTGTATTGGTCGCTCTGGATTTACAAGACTAATAAATTGATCTATAATTTTATGCCCATCATGTCTGTAGATGGCAATTTCTGTAATCCCCTCTTCATTATACTTACCACCAGTGGTTTCTATGTCTATAATTGCGTAAATCTTCTTTTCTTAGGTATAATTTCTTGCGCCAAAAATATGACTTCCAACACGAATCATGGTGCTACCACAACGTATGGCAAGTTGATAATCGCCACTCATTCCCATTGAGATAATTTCCATTTCAGGTTGAATTTTTTTTAGTGTATTGAATGTATTTTTTAAATGCTCAAATTCTGTTTTTATTTGACTGGTTTCACTTGTAAAGCTCGCCATACCCATGACACCAGAAATATGAATGTGCTTTAAATCTTGAAATTGATCTGAATTGAGCAGAGCAATGGCATCTTCCTTTGTTAATCCAAATTTTGTGTCCTCTGTGGCAATTTTAATCTGTAAAAGACAGTTAATTACACGGTTGTGTTTTTTGGCTTGTTTATTAATTTCAGTCAATAACTTTAAACTATCCACACCATGAATTAGTTCCACAAATTCAGCCATATATTTGACTTTGTTGCGCTGCAAATGTCCAATCATATGCCATTGAATATCTTTGGGCATTTGTTGGTGTTTTTCAACCATTTCTTGAACTTTATTTTCCCCAAAAACGCGTTGTCCTGCGTCATATGCTTGCATCAAATCCGTTACAGGTTTTGTTTTTGAAACGGCCACCAGTGTTACCGTTTTTGGTAGCGAAGATTTTAATTCTACTAAGCGTTCTTTAATACCCATTGTTAAAACTCATAAATCGTTATTCCACTTCTAAGTTTCGGAAAAATATAGGTGCTTTTTGGAGGCATTACGAGTTGTACATCTGCAATAGATTTTAGCTGTTCAATTTGAATTGGTTGTAACCCAAAACCTACAGCATAATTATTATGGTCTATATTTTCTTTAATCCACTGCATATCATCATTTTCACAAGAATAGTCAAGTCGTATATTGTTTCTCACATCTGTAATACCCAAAATTGGCTTTAAAATGAGTTCTTGCAATATGTATGTATCGAGCTGATAGAGTGGAGAATTTTCAAAAATGGAATTGTTTTGCAAAGATACGCAATAAAATTGGCCCTGGAGGTACATGCTAAAGGAATGCTTTTTCTCTGGCGTTTTTCCATTGTTTTGTGGGGATACATCAAAATGTTTTTTTAGAGCATCTAAAAATTCTTTATCAGTGTATCCATTTAAATCTTTAACAACTCTATTGTATTCTTGAATTTTGAGTTCATTTTCTGGAATTAAAAACGCCATAAAGTAATCTGAAGCATTGGATTTGTTTTTTAAACTCTTGTTTTCCTCTGACAACAAAACGGATGACGCACTTCTGTGATGCCCGTCTGCGATGTACAGTGATGGAATTTTCTCAAATAAGCTTTGAATTTTCTCTAATTTTTTATTGTTTTCAATTTTCCAGAGTCGGTGTTTTTCTTGTGTTTCGGTTGAAAATTCTACCGTTGGTTTGCTGTTTTTAAGTTCATCAATAACACTCGAAATAGTATTGGAATTTTTGTAAGTCAAAAGTACAGGTTCTGCATTGAAACCTGTAGTTTGTAAGTAGTTTTTAAACGTTTTCTCTCGACTTTCAATGGTATTTTCATGCTTTTTGATGACGTTATTTTTATAATCTTCAACGCTTGCTGCAGCAAGTATTCCACAATAGTTGTTTTCATGTCCATCAATTTCATAAATATAAAATGCAGGGTTTTTGTCTTGAATCAAATGGCCTTCATTTTTAAAATTTTCATAGTTCTTTTTTACACTTTTATAGCGTTCTTCTAGAGATTTATTTTCAAGTTTAATTAAACTTGATTTAAGAATTTGAACAAACGAAAAGGGATTATTTTTTAGCAGTTCATCCAACTCTTTTTTTGAGTAAGATTGAGCAGACAAACTACTAAACTCAGATGCGATATTTGCATTTGGGCGAACTGCACAAAATGGTTTTATGTGTGCCATAGGTCTCTAGATTTTTGGGGTGTATAATATTTATAGAAACTGAGCCGAAGGGACTACCGCTTTTCTTTCTGTTGAATAGTTATAAAATCCTTCGCCTGTTTTCTTACCAAGTTTTCCTGCTCGTACCATATTGACTAGCAACGGATTAGGAGCATATTTTGAGTTTTTAAATCCGTCATACATTACTTCAAGAATAGACAAGCAAACGTCTAGCCCAATGAAATCTGCAAGTTCCAACGGTCCCATTGGGTGCGCCATGCCTAATTTCATGATAGTATCAATTTCTACAACACCACTTACCCCACACTGTAGCGTTTCAATCGCTTCATTTATCATTGGCATCAATATTCTATTGGCTACAAAACCTGGAAAGTCATTGGCAAGTACGGGTGTTTTTCCAATTTTTTTGGTCAGCTCCACAATAAAATCAGTAACTTCTTTTTCAGTATTATAGCCATTTATGATCTCTACTAAGGGCATTATTGGCACTGGATTCATAAAGTGCATTCCAATGACTTGATTTGGACGAGATGTTACTGAGGCAATTTTGGTAATTGATATTGATGAAGTATTGGTTGCCAAAATGGTGTCTTCTGGACAGGCTTCATCTAAAGTTTTAAAAATATTGAGCTTAAGGGCTTCATTTTCAGTTGCTGCTTCAACAACAAGGCTAGCATATTCAACGCCTTCAGTGATATTTGAAAATGTAGTAATATTATCTAATGTTTGAGCCTTTTTAGCTTCAGAAATCACTTCTTTTTGAACCATTCTATCCAAATT
>CBFHNG010000005.1:0-46985 GCA_965657165.1 Flavobacteriaceae bacterium | reverse complement strand
GTTAAAATCGTTCACTGCAAAAAACTTGCAGGGAAGCATTTTTTTGTAAAAAAAACGCGGCCACCATATATTTTTTTAAATACCTAATCCTGTTTTAAAACAATCCCAATGAGAGAATAAACAACTAAAGAACACAAAAGTGATAACTACGATCAGTAAATTTTTAATTCTTTTCTTTTTTTTAATTGACATATTATTTAGCAATTAACCGAAATACAAATAAAATTAATAAACTCAAGTATATTATCGCTTCTATTAGTATTTGTAATCTCTTATTTTTTATTTTATGTTTTAAATAATAATTAAAAAAAATTAATATTAAAAGAAGGACAATACTTGCCTTAACGCTGTAGATTATCATATCAATAGTTTAAATTTACAAAACTCGCTCAATTTAATAAGCGAGTTTATTTTACAAAAAAACTAGTTTATTGACAAGACTCAGCGGCTTGACTTGCAGCTTCTCCAGCAAAAAAAGCACCTATGGACTTTCTATTCTTCCATAAATATTTCGCACCCTTAACGAGTAGACCAAGTATTCCACCCCCGTCAATAGTTTGTAATTCTTGTGTGTTCAGTTCTTGAACACCATAAGTTTGCAAATTTTTCATGTGTTTAAAATTTAGGTTTATACATTTATTTTGTTGTAAAACACCACCATTGTGCTACGTCTAACACTGTACTGCGTCCAGTAGTTGGGGTTTTTACTTAGCCAAAGTTAAAATCGTTCACTGCAAAAAACTTGCAGGGAAGCATTTTTTTGTAAAAAAAACGCGGCCACCATATATTTTTTTAAATACCTAATCCTGTTTTAAAACAATCCCAATGAGAGAATAAACAACTAAAGAACACAAAAGTGATAACTACGATCAGTAAATTTTTAATTCTTTTCTTTTTTTTAATTGACATATTATTTAGCAATTAACCGAAATACAAATAAAATTAATAAACTCAAGTATATTATCGCTTCTATTAGTATTTGTAATCTCTTATTTTTTATTTTATGTTTTAAATAATAATTAAAAAAAATTAATATTAAAAGAAGGACAATACTTGCCTTAACGCTGTAGATTATCATATCAATAGTTTAAATTTACAAAACTCGCTCAATTTAATAAGCGAGTTTATTTTACAAAAAAACTAGTTTATTGACAAGACTCAGCGGCTTGACTTGCAGCTTCTCCAGCAAAAAAAGCACCTATGGACTTTCTATTCTTCCATAAATATTTCGCACCCTTAACGAGTAGACCAAGTATTCCACCCCCGTCAATAGTTTGTAATTCTTGTGTGTTCAGTTCTTGAACACCATAAGTTTGCAAATTTTTCATGTGTTTAAAATTTAGGTTTATACATTTATTTTGTTGTAAAACACCACCATTGTGCTACGTCTAACACTGTACTGCGTCCAGATAGTTGGGGTTTTTACTTAGCCAAAGTTAAAATCGTTCACTGCAAAAAACTTGCAGGGAAGCATTTTTTTGTAAAAAAAACGCGGCCACCATATATTTTTTTGGCTGTTCCTTTAGTAATCACTGTTAGAGAAACATTCAATTCTAGGTCAAAATCACTGCAATAGTAATAGGTTCTTCGTTTTCGGCTAAAACAAAGGTCTGCCCCCATCATTTTTAGTTCTTCAATAAGGTTATAAAAACTTCGTTCACTGATGTTCATTTGTATGGCAAACTCTTTGGGTGCACCTGTATTTTCTTGTTTTATACGTTGGTGCAGTTGTTCTAAACGCTCCAAATGTCTAATGTTGTTCATGGTGTTTTGGGTTTAGGATTAAAAACTTGCTGTTGTATATTGTCCGGGATTAATCCAATCGTCCACTTTATCGTAAAGCAAGTCAAACAAACTGCGTTTGGTCAGTAGGAATTTGGCCGTTAGGGTCATGCCTTTTTTTAGTGGGCCTTTGTAGCCATTATCGAGTTGTAAATGCGTATCATTTAGTTTACAAAAAACTTTAAAAACGGCTTGGTTGTCTATAAATTCAATGTCTTTTGCAATGTCTATAATATGACCACTACTCATGCCCCATTGGTTGTAATTATAAGCATCAATTTGGAAGTTTACAACAGCGTTTTGTTGTAACAACCCAATGTCGTAAGGTGTAACAAGACATTCTACGTGTAGGGCAGTGTCTGGAGACAATTCTCCCAAAGTTTGTCCAGCAGCCAAAAAACTGTTGGTTCCTACATTTATACTGCTAATAATACTACCAGAAATGGGTGCTGTAACAACATGTAAATGCTTGTTCTGTAGGGTTTGTTTGTAATTGCTATTGAGTTCCACCAAATTGGCATTCATGGTGGTCAGTTGTGCTTGCCATGTATTGTGGTGCTGTTCTTTGAGTTGTTTTATTTGGTTGATGACCAAATCATAGTTCAATTGTTCATTTTCGTATTCAGTTCTTGCAATGACTCCTTTGTTAAATAATTTTTGCGCCCTTTCAAAATCACGTTTTTTTTTTTGTATTTGGTTTGAAGTTCTTGCCGTTTTTGTTTAAAAAAAATAGCTTCATTTTTATATTTAGGCGATTGGATATGAGACAATTCAATGTGTCTTGTGCCTACCAAATAGTCTAGGTCTTCAATAAAAATTGATGTTTCATCCATTTGACGCTGAATAAAATTTAATTGTTCTGCAACAATAGAAGTATCAAAACGTAATAAAGTATCGCCTTTTTTTACTTGAGCATTATCTACTATATAAGATTCTTTGACTTTTCCAGTTATAGGAGCATTGATTGGCATTCGTTCTTTTTCTGGCTTAATAATCCCTCTAGATGTGGAGTAGATATCCACATAAATGAACGGCAAGAGTGCCAAAATACTTATAATAGACAACAATATAATAAGGTAGATGACCTTACTTTTTGTACTATGACGAAACAGATGTGTTTCTATAGTGCTTTCAATAATTTCCTTTGGAAAAATTTGTTTCATAAGTAGGAATTATATGTTTTGGGAACACTAAAATTACAAAAAAAATTAAAACAAATAAAAAAGGTTATTCTTCTTCCTCTGCTTTTGGGCCATATTTCCGTTCCAATTCCGCCTGAAATTCTTCCAAAACAGGGCGTACGGTACTATCGGGAAGGTCAGAAATTCGGATATACATCAGGCCATCAACGGCATTATTAAAAAGGGGATCAACATTAAAGGCAATGAGGCGGGCATTTTGTTTGATGTATTTTTTAAGCAATACAGGAAGGCGTAAAGCACCAGGTTCTATTTCATCAATGATTTTATCAAATTTATTCAAATCGGCTTCGGTCGCATCAAATACAAAATCCTTATCGGCATCTTTAAGTTTGACTTTAAATTCCTTTTTTGGATGTACATATTGCGCCAAATACGGATCGTAATAATGTGATTTCATAAATTCAATCATCAGGGATTTAGAGAAATTCGAAAAACGATTACTAATACTCACTCCACCAATAAGGTATTTATGATTGGGGAAGCGCAACGTGGTATGAACAATCCCTTTCCATAGTAAAAAGAGCGGCATGGGTTTTTGTTGGTATTGTTTGATGATAAAAGCACGTCCTAGCTCTATGGATTTACTCATCATATCGTGCAATTCTGGTTCAAAACGGAACAAATCCTGAAGATAAAACCCATCAATTCCAAAGGCCTCGTAAATTTCTGTTCCAAGCCCCATTCTGTAGGCCCCTGCCAAACATTCTGCTTCGGTGTCCCACAAAAACATATGGTGATAATAGGTGTCAAAATGATCTAAGTCTATTGCCTTGTTTGTGCCCTCACCAATTTCACGAAACGTAATTTCACGCAGTCGTCCAATTTCTCTTAAAATATTGGGAATCGTTGCTGCTGGTGCCAAATACACTTCGTAATTTTTGCTCTGTAATAAGCGGAAATTTTTGGCCCGTAAATCGTCCACCTCCGAACGCATAATAATAGGGTTTACAGGGGTAATGATTCTCTTTGGTGCTTTATTAATTTTGATGCTACTCGATATGTTTTTTAGAATTTTAGGCTTTTCAAAGGCATTGGAAAGCATATAGGTTTTTTTGCGAATAAAGTCTGAAAATTCTTCTAGAGTTTCGTGTTGTTCTTGATCTTTTACAGAAATAGGGCGCCCAATACGCACCTTGATGACTCTGTTTTTTTGAGTCAATAATTCTGATGGTAGTTTTGCCGTTCTAAGCGTGTCGCTTATTTTAGATAAACGATAAAACAAGGAGCTGTTTTTGGCATGAAAATATATGGGAACAATAGGCACTTTTGCCTTTTTGGCCAACTTCATGGCAGCGGCTTCCCAAGGTTTGTCCACCAATAATTTTCCATCACGATATGTTGAAACTTCCCCAGCTGGGAAAATCCCTAATGGGTGACCTTCTTTTAAGTGCAAAAGTGCATTTTTAAACCCTGTTACACTCGATTTTACATCTTTTCTGTTTTCAAAAGGATTAACCGGCATGATGTAGGGGATAAGGGGTTCAATTTTGTGGAGTAAAAAATTGGCAATAATCTTAAAATCACTACGCTGCTCAATCATCAATTTAAGCAACAAAATCCCATCGACGCCTCCAAGAGGGTGGTTGGAAACGGTAATATAAGCGCCTTCTTTTGGCAAGCGTTTTAGGTCTTCATCTGGAATTTCAAAACGGATTTTAAATTCTTTTAAAAGCGCATCTAAAAATTCAAGATTGGAGAGGTGTTTGTTTCTATTATAGATTTTATTAATCGTTGAAATTTTGAGTATTTTTAGAATAATCCACCCCAAAAACGTACCAATAAACCCATATTTATCAAGATTTATGGCCTTTGCAACTTCATTGGAGGTAATAATACTCATTAGAACTAGGAGGTTGTGATTAGTTGAACGGTTTCTGGAGTAATTTGTTTCATCAAGACCGTTTTATTTTTTTCAATTTCATCAATAGCTTCCGCATTGTAATGACGAATGGTATAGAGTTTTACATCCAAATCGACTTTTACATTATATTTAGCTTTGAGTTGCAATATGAGTGGTTCTAGGTGATCATATTTATTTTCCATACAAACAGAAAAGCTAATGGCCGAATTTTGAATTGACCGAACTTTCATTTTATGCAAGTGCAGTAACTTAAAAATATGGCTGATATTTTCTTCAACGATATATGAAAAATCTAAAGACGAAACAGAAATCAATATTTGATTATCCCTCAAAATATAACAGGGTACTTTTGGGGAAAGTTCTAGAGCTTTTCCCACTTTAGTGCCGTTGTTTTTTGGGTTTAAAAAAGACTTTACATAAAGTGGAATTTCTTTGCGTTGTAGTGGTTGTAATGTTTTTGGGTGAATCACCGATGCCCCATAATACGACAATTCAATGGCTTCTTCGTAGGACAAGGAATGCAGTAAAGTTGCATTTTCAAAATAGCGCGGGTCTGCATTTAGTACACCTGGAACATCTTTCCAAATTGTAACGCTTTTTGCATTCAGACAATACGCAAAAATAGCTGCCGTGTAATCACTACCTTCACGGCCAAGTGTTGTAGTGAAATTGTTGGTGTCGCTTCCCAAAAATCCTTGTGTAATATATAAAGTGTTGCCATTTACAGCAGATGAAATTTTAGATTGAGTGGCTTCCCATTGTACTTTTGCATCTCGATAGTAGTTGTCTGTTTTTATGAGTTCACGTACATCTAACCAACTGTTTTGAACACCCTTATGGTTGAGGTAGTAACTTACAATTGTTGTAGAAACAAGCTCTCCAAAACCTATGGTTTGATCATATACAAAGCTATAATCGGGTGATTTATTACGGCTAAAAAAGTCAGATAGCTCTTGAAATAAATTTGAAACCACCTTAAAAACTTCATGTGATTCGTTTTCAAATAAATCCAACAAAATCGCATTATGGTATTTTTTAACATCTTGAATACTACTTTGCAATTGGTGTTTGGAATTAAAATAATGATCAATGACTTTTTCCATGGCATTGGTTGTTTTTCCCATCGCCGAAATAACAATCAGAGTTTTTTTGGTCCCCACAACATTGAGTACCTTTTCTAGATTTCGAACACCATCTGCATCTTTTACAGAGGCACCTCCAAACTTTAAGATTTGCATGCGTCTAATTTAGCTAAATAGTTTTTAATCCCTTCTTCATTCAAATGCACCACATCCCAATCGCGTTTGACATCCGCACCTTTGTGCTCATAAAATTCAATGGCTGGAGTGTTCCAATCCAACACATCCCAACTGACACGTTTCACTCCAAGTTTGTCTGCAAATTTTATCACTTCATCCAAAAGTGCCGAACCAATGCCGTGGCCCCGCATACTTTTTGAAACAATCAAATCCTCGAGGTGCAAAACAATGCCTTTCCATGTTGAAAATCTGGTGTAGACAAGCGCAATACCAATAATCTTTTGTTCGACCTCTGCCACAAAACAATCAAATTCTGAAGTTGTACCAAAGCCATGCTGAACAAGATCCTCTACACTAATTTCAACAGCTTCAGGTTCTTTTTCATAAATGGCAAGTTCAACAATTAAGTCCAAAACTTTGGGCATGTCTGCTTTTTTTGCTTTCCGGATGATGTATTCCATAGAATTTTATTCTGTGGGGTCAAAGATACTCAAATGGCTTTTATTTTTCAGAAATAAAATCATTACGAAAACGTTGTAGTTGAACAAAAATATTAGATATTTGCAGTAAATTTTCTTCAAATGTCTCAAAAAAATCAAACACTAGGTGAATTCATCATTGAACACCAGTCTTCATTTAAGTATTCATCAGGAGAGTTATCTCGACTTATAAATTCTATTCGTTTGGCCGCAAAAGTGGTTAATTACGAAGTCAATAAAGCGGGCCTCGTTGATATCTTAGGTGCTGCAGGAGAAAAAAATGTACAAGGAGAAAGTCAACAAAAGTTGGATGTATATGCCAACGAGAAATTCATTCAAATGCTAACCAATCGTAATATTGTTTGCGGTATAGCTAGTGAAGAAGAAGACCATTTTATTGCTATAAATAGTAATGATAAAAATTATCAAAATAAATACATCGTTTTGATTGACCCTTTGGATGGGTCGTCTAATATTGATGTTAATGTTTCTGTAGGAACTATTTTTTCGGTGTATCGCCGTGTTACGGATGTAGGAACACCAGTAACGCTCGATGATTTTCTTCAAAAAGGGAGTGAGCAAGTTGCGGCAGGTTATATTATATATGGCACATCTACAATGCTGGTGTATACCACTGGCGATGGCGTTAATGGTTTCACTTTAAACCCAGCCATTGGGACTTTTTATTTGTCTCATCCCAATATGCAATTCCCCAAAAATGGAAGGATTTATTCTGTAAATGAAGGGAATTATATTCATTTTCCACAAGGGATAAAAGATTATATCAAATATTGTCAAATGGAAGAGGGCGATCGACCATACACCTCACGATATATAGGGTCTTTAGTGTCAGATTTTCACAGAAATATGATTAAAGGGGGCATATATTTATATCCAAAAAGTTCCAAAACCTCTGAAGGTAAGCTTAGGCTATTGTACGAATGTAACCCCATGGCTTTTTTGGCAGAACAAGCCAATGGTAAAGCTACAAATGGAGTCCAGCGTATTTTAGATATTCAACCCACCGAACTTCACCAACGTGTTCCATTTATTTGTGGTAGTACAAATATGGTTGAAGATGTAGAAGCTTTTATAAAAGCGACTCAATAATTTTTTCTTTATCTGCTTAGTCTAAAATAAGGTTGTAACTTTACAGCAAATTTTAAAAGGAATGCACAAGGCAGGTTTTGTCAATATTATAGGAAATCCAAACGTTGGAAAATCAACTCTAATGAATGCTTTTGTGGGAGAGCAGCTATCTATCATCACTTCAAAAGCGCAAACCACACGCCATAGGATTTTAGGAATTGTTAATGGCGATGATTTTCAAGTAGTACTTTCCGACACACCAGGAATTATTAAGCCTGCATATGAGCTACAAACCTCTATGATGCATTTCGTGAAGTCTGCTTTTGAAGATGCTGATATTTTGATTTATATGATTGAAATTGGAGAAAAATCATTAAAAGATGATGCCTTTTTTCATAGAATTACTTCAACAAAAACACCTGTAATTTTATTGATCAATAAAATAGATGCTTCGGATCAAGAAATGCTTGAAACACAAGCAGAATTTTGGCAACAAAAAGTACCTAATGCTGAGTTTTATCCCATTTCTGCTCTCACAGGTTTCAATGTAAAAAATGTTTTTGATCGCATTATAGAGCTCTTGCCAGAATCTCCACCTTTTTATCCAAAAGATCAATTAACCGATAAGCCAGAGCGCTTTTTTGTGAATGAAAAAATTAGAGAAAAAATTTTGATGCATTACAAAAAAGAGATTCCATATGCAGTTGAAGTCGCTACTGAAGAGTTTTTTGAAGAAGAAAAAATCATTCGTATGCGCTCTGTAATCATGGTCGAACGAGAAACGCAAAAAGGAATTTTAATAGGACACAAAGGGAAAGCCCTAAAACGTGTGGGCAGCGAAGCTCGAAAGGATTTAGAGCAATTTTTTGGTAAGCAAGTTCACATAGAACTGTATGTAAAAGTCAATAAAAATTGGCGTTCAAACTCCAGACAATTGAAACGTTTTGGTTACGATCAGTCATAAAAGTTTTATTCATTTTTTTGAGCTCTCAGAAATCACTTCTTGCATAAATTGATACAAAATATTCATTTGTTCTTTTCCTTTTTCTTTTCCAACTTGACCACCAAAATAGAATAAAATCCAGATTATTATCATTGCAATCATTAGTAGTATTGGCAATAGCAATGACGCATTTAAGGAATGATTGACATAGGCCCAAACACCACACCCTATAAAAACTCCAGCAACAAGAAAATGCAAAAACATAAACATCGTCCATACCACTGGATTTGGACCAAATAAGCCTTTTAAAGTAGATGATGTTCCTTCCTCCAAGACTTCAAGATGTAATTGTGGCGACCAAAAATGTTGTTTTTCTTTAGTGATTTTTAAAAATATATGAGGTTCTATTACAGAAACACGAATACTGTTATTCTTTTTAGTATTTGATATGAAATGTTCTAATACAATTTTCGCCTCTTGATTTAACTTCATCGAAAATCGAGGTCTTAAGACGATGTCATTATTTAAATTCATAAATGTAGATTTGATTATTAAATATAATAAAACCTTTTTAAACTCACGTTTTCATCATTTTACTTAGCGATATTTCCTATTTTTGCAGCAATTCTAAACATCTGATGGGAAATATTGTAGCTATTGTAGGTCGTCCAAACGTTGGTAAATCCACATTTTTTAATCGATTGATTCAACGGCGAGAGGCTATTGTCGATGCCGTAAGTGGTGTAACACGCGATAGACATTATGGTAAAAGTGACTGGAATGGAAAAGAATTTTCTGTCATTGATACTGGAGGTTATGTTGTTGGAAGCGATGATATTTTTGAAGCAGAAATCGACAAACAGGTCGAATTGGCCATAGACGAAGCAGATGCCATTATTTTTATGGTTGACGTAGAAACAGGTGTAACAGGTATGGACGAAGATGTTGCCAAACTTTTAAGAAAAATAAAAAAACCCGTTTTTCTGGTCGTTAACAAAGTAGATAATGCCAAACGTGCACAAGATGCCGTAGAATTTTATGCATTGGGCCTAGGTGATTATTACACTATCGCCAGTATTAATGGAAGTGGTACAGGAGATTTACTAGATGCTTTGGTAGATGCACTTCCTCAAGATAAAGAAAATGACGAACCAGAATTACCCCGTTTTGCTGTTGTAGGTCGACCAAATGCAGGAAAATCTTCATTCATCAATGCATTAATTGGAGAAGACCGCTATATTGTTACAGACATAGCAGGAACTACACGTGATGCAATAGATACTAAATACAATCGTTTTGGATTTGATTTCAATTTGGTGGATACGGCTGGAATTCGCCGTAAGGCAAAAGTCAAAGAAGATTTAGAATTTTATTCTGTAATGCGAAGTGTCCGCGCCATAGAAAACGCCGATGTTTGTTTGTTGGTCTGTGATGCACAAAGAGGATTTGACGGCCAAGTACAAAATATATTTTGGTTAGCACAACGCAACAATAAAGGCATTGTGATTTTGGTCAACAAATGGGATTTGGTGGAAAAAGACACCAAAACCACCAAGGCATTTGAAACTCAAATTAGAAAACAAATAGAACCTTTTACAGACGTTCCAATTGTTTTTATTTCGGCACTCACCAAACAACGTATTTTTAAAGCGATTGAAACCGCTGTTGAGGTCTATAAAAACAGGTCAAAACGTATCAAAACAAGTGTTTTAAATGAAGACTTGTTGCCAATAATAGAGCATAAACCACCGCCAGCTTTAAAAGGGAAGTATGTTAAAATAAAATACATCATGCAGTTGCCAACGCCTCAACCTCAATTTGCATTTTTTTGTAATTTACCTCAATATGTTAAAGAACCCTACAAGCGTTTTTTAGAAAATAAATTACGATCGCTATACGATTTTTCTGGTGTACCGGTAACTATTTTTATGCGAAAAAAGTAGGCTTACCAACCTCCAGAAGCGCCTCCGCCTCCAAAGCCACCACCGCCAAAGCCACCGCCAAAACCGCCACCACCAAAACTTCCTCCACCGCCAAACAGACCGCCTTTAGATGAGCTTTTGTGATAGCTTCCTCGTCCCATATTGCTCAGTAGAATAGCATCTAAAATACTCGTACGAGGAACACGATTTCCTTTATTGTTGCCATCATTTCGTTTGGATAATGCTACAATAAAAATGATAAAAATAATGATTAAGAACAGTATGAATCCAAATGGAATATCGGATTTTTTTTGTTTTGGAGCTGCTTTGTATGCTCCTGTTAAAACGTCAAAAACAGCATCCGCCCCAGCATTTAAGCCTTTTGCATATTGATTTTTTTTGAAATATGGAATGATGTGTTCTTGGATAATACGACTACACATTTTGTCTGTAAGAAGATGCTCCACACCATATCCCGTACTGATATTTATTTTTCGGTCATTTTTAGCCAAAAGAATAAAAACACCATTGTCTTTATTTTTTTGACCAATACCCCAACTATGCGCCCAGTTTGTAGCCAAATAATTGATATATTCTCCCTCTGTTGAATTGATGGTTGCCACAACAATTTGTGTGGATGTACTATCAGCATACCTGATGAGTTTTTGTTCTAAAGCTTTAGATTCAGTTGGTGTTAAAAGGCCTATATAGTCATAAATACTAGTTTGAAAGTTTGGTTTTGGAGGAATTTCAAATTGTGCTTGACAATTTTGTCCAACAAAAAGAAAGACAAAAAGAAATGAGAGGTATCTTAATTTAATACTCATCTATACTTTGCCTTTTGAAACTTCATTTGACAACTCATCTTTATCATTTGTTTCCCACGGGAAGAATTTTTCTAGAGCTTCACTAGCACTTTTTATACCTTCTACGATTCCTGTTTTAAATGCTCCAGTTTCAAAATGCTTTTGCATGACATCACGTGTTTTATTCCAAAAATTACTATCGACTTTACTATCAATTCCCTTATCACCATAGATACCAAATTTTTTGTTTTCAATGGCAATATAAATCAGTACGCCATTTTCTAATTTAGTATTGTCCATTTTTAAGGCATGAAAAACATATTTTGCTCGACTATCAATAGCTTCTGAGGTACTGTGTTCTAAATGCACACGAATTTCACCAGAAGTATTTTTTTCAGCCATACGGATAGCCGAAACAATTTCTTGTTCTTCGTCTGTTGTAAGAAAATTTTCTAAAGAATTCACAAATGCGTATTAGTCAAAGTCAAAATCCACCTCGGGTGCTTTTTCGGCACCAGGATCGGCCTTGTAGCGTGCCATTTCACCAAAACCAAACCAACCTGCTAAAATTTTATTAGGAAATTTTGTGGTGAAAATATCATAAGTATTTACAGCTTTGTTATAGCGGTCTCTTGCAACATTGATGCGGTTTTCTGTACCTTCCAATTGGTTTTGTAGATCCAAGAAGTTCTGATTTGCTTTGAGTTCTGGGTAGCGTTCTACAGAAACTAAAAGACGAGAAAGTGCACCACTTAGCCCACTTTGAGCTTGTTGAAATGCTTCTAAATTTTCAGGTGTTATGTTTGTTGGGTCAATAGTTGTTGAGGTGGCTTTAGCACGTGCTTCAATGACTTGAGTGAGGGTGCTTTTTTCAAAGTCTGCTGCACCTTTTACGGTACTTACTAGATTTCCAATGAGGTCATTTCTGCGCTGGTAACTGCTTTCAACATTAGACCATGCTGTTTTTGCATTTGCTTCGTGTTCTACGGCGGTATTATTGAACCCTACGGCCCAATTATAAACTCCAAAACCGATTACTGCTACAATAATTAAGGGGATAAGCCATTTCTTCATAATGTTTAGATTTAGATTTGAGATTTAATTTTTATTAATTGATGTTTTATGGATTCCAATTTACAAATAATATCAAAATTAGTCAAAGATTTTCCTTTTTGTGCTTTCAAATAGGTTTTTGCACCCTCCAAAGTGTAGCCTTGTTCTTTAACCAAATGATAAATAAGTTTTAAGTTTTTGACGTCTTCTGGGGTAAATCGTCTGTTTCCTTTGGCGTTTTTTTTTGGCTTTAAAATAGAAAACTCCCCATCCCAAAAACGTATTAATGAAGTTTTTACACCAAATGCTTTGGCCACTTCTCCAATGGTATAATACATTTTTTTAGGTAAATCGACATGCATCTTAATCTAAGGATTGGTTTTCAATAGAGGCTTTGATCAAAAGTTCGCTAAATTCTTCACTAGTAAGGTTGCCGTAATAGAAGTTTAGAGGGTTAATGCGCTTCTTATCTTTAAAAATTTCATAATGTAAATGAGGTGCCTGTGATCGCCCTGTACTCCCAACAAAACCAATGATGTCACCACGCTTCACACGCTGGTTTTTTCGAACATTGTATTTGTGTAAATGGGCATATAAACTTACATAGCCATAGCCATGATCGATTCTTACATGCTTACCGTACCCCGATGATCTAGAATCGGCGCGCTTTACAACACCATCTCCACTTGCATAAACAGGCGTTCCACGAGGTGCAGTAAAATCCATTCCGTAATGGAATTTTCTAATTTTTGTAAATGGATCAGTTCGATAACCATAACCAGATGCCATTCGGGTTAAATCTTCATTTTTAATGGGTTGAATGGCAGGGATTTTGGCGAGGAAAGCTTCTTTGTCTTTGGCCAATGCTGTAATTTCATCTAATGATTTAGACTGAACCACAAGACGTTTCTGAAGAATATCAATACGTTTATTGGTTTCAGCAATTAATTCTGAGTTTTCAAAGCCATCAAATTTTTTATAACGATTTACACCTCCAAAACCCTGCATTCTTTGAGAGCTTGGAATGGGATTGGCCTCAAAATACAGCCTGTAAATAGTATTGTCTCTATCTTCAATATTACCCAAAACACTTTCAATTTCATTCATTTTTTGGTGCAATAAAGTATATTGAAATTCCATATTTTGAAGTTCACGCTTTAGAGATTTTTCTTGAGGAGATTCAAAATAATAGCTCCCAATCAAAGCCGCAAAAAAACCAAAAAGCGCTGAAGCAAAAATGAACCCAACCGCAAATTTTGCTTTTGTCTTTTTATCGCTCGTAATCTTTCTGTACGAAAGCGTTTCAGGATCGTAATAATATTTTACGTTAGACATTGCCTAAAAAGTTCTATTTTTGTTTGAAATTTTATTGCGTTTAACACACGCTTCATCTAAGGACAAATATAATTTGTTTTTGAAGCAAAATCAAATTATTTCAAAAAGGTTAACACATTACATGAAATCTCAAGACATAAGAGCCAATTTTCTAAAGTTTTTTGAAAACAAGAAACATACCATTGTACCTTCTGCTCCAATGGTGGTAAAAGACGATCCAACCTTGATGTTTGTCAATTCTGGAATGGCACCATTCAAAGAATATTTTATGGGCAACGGTCAGCCACCAAGCAATCGTATTGCCGACACACAAAAATGCTTGAGAGTTTCTGGAAAACATAACGATTTGGAAGAAGTAGGTTATGATACCTACCATCATACCCTTTTTGAGATGTTGGGCAATTGGAGTTTTGGAGATTATTTTAAAAATGAAGCCATAGAATGGGCTTGGGAATTGCTTACAGAAGTTTTCAAAATAGATAAAAACATTCTGTATGTAACTGTTTTTGAGGGTGATAAAAATGATAAAACAGAAATGGATACTGAAGCATTTTCAATTTGGAAAAATATTGTTGCTGAGGATCGTATTTTGAAAGGCAATAAGAAAGATAATTTTTGGGAGATGGGCGATCAAGGACCTTGTGGCCCGTCTAGTGAAATTCATGTAGACCTTAGAAGCGAGGAAGAAAAAGCTAAGATCCCTGGACGTGAATTGGTAAACAAAGATCATCCTCATGTGGTCGAAATATGGAACTTAGTTTTTATGGAATACAACCGAAAAGCTGATGGTTCCTTAGAACCTTTACCACAAAAACATGTTGACACTGGAATGGGCTTCGAGCGTTTATGTATGGTACTTCAAGGAGTTAAGTCCAATTACGATACGGACGTTTTTACTCCAATTATTCGAGAGATTGAAGCAATTTCTGGAAAGGATTATGGTAAAAATGAAAATCACGATATTGCTATTCGTGTGATTTCAGATCACATTCGTACAGTAGCCTTTTCAATCGCAGATGGGCAGTTGCCTAGCAATAATGGTGCAGGCTATGTTATCCGACGCATTTTAAGACGTGCAGTACGTTATGGGTTTACTTTTTTAGACCAAAAAGAACCTTTTATGTATCGTCTTGTTAATGTTTTGGTTAAGAAAATGGCAACAACATTTCCGGAACTAAAAACTCAAAAGCAATTGATTCAAAATGTAGTTAGAGAAGAAGAAGCATCATTCCTAAAAACTTTGGATCAAGGTCTCATTCTGCTCGAACGCATTATTAATACAACTCAAGGCGATACAATTTCTGGGGATAAAGCTTTTGAATTGTATGACACCTATGGCTTCCCTGTTGATTTGACAGCACTTATTCTTCAGGAAAAAAACATGCAACTGGATAAAGCTGGATTTCAGGTTCAGCTTGAAAAACAAAAAAGTAGGTCGCGAGCTGCTCGTGAAGTTTCCACTGAAGATTGGACCGTTCTTCGCGAAGATGATGAGCAAGAATTTATTGGATATGACAGTCTTCAAACAAAAGTTAAGATTGTCCGCTATCGAAAAGAGGTGTCCTCAAAACATGGCACACAATATCAACTCGTGTTTAACCTTACACCATTTTATGCTGAGGGTGGTGGACAAGTCGGAGATAAAGGGTATTTGGAAACATCAAATGGTGATAAGATTTATATTCTGAATACTAAAAAAGAAAATAATGTTACCGTTCATATTACAAGAGAGTTGCCTAAAAATCTTACAGACTCTTTTCTAGCAAGTGTTGAGGTTGATAAGAGGTTTAAAACAGAATGTAATCATACAGCAACGCATTTGTTGCACCAAGCATTGCGTGAAATTTTGGGAACTCATGTGGAGCAAAAAGGGAGTGCAGTACATTCAGATTATTTACGCTTTGACTTTTCTCATTTCTCTAAAATGACTGACGAAGAACTTCAAGAAGTTGAAAGCTATGTGAATTCAAGAATTGCTGGTCGCTTAAAATTTGAAGAACAACGAGCAATCCCAATAACACAAGCCATTGAAGATGGAGCAATAGCACTATTTGGTGAAAAATATGGTGATGTTGTTCGTACCGTTCGTTTTGGAAATTCTATAGAATTGTGTGGAGGGACTCATGTAAAAAATACGGCAGATATATGGCATTTTAAAATCACCTCAGAAAGTGCTGTAGCCTCCGGTATTCGTAGAATTGAAGCCATTACAAATGAAGCTGTAAAAGATTTTTTCAAAGAAAATAATCAGCATTTTAAATTGATCAAAAGCGCGTTGAATAATACTGTTGACCCTGTCAAAGCAGTACTAAATTTGAAATCTGAAAATATTCAGCTTAAGAAACAAATCGAACAGCTTTTAAAAGAAAAGGCCAATAGCATAAAATCACAATTGTTAACAGAAATTCAATCCACCAATGGAATAAATTTTTTAGCAAAACAACTTGATTTAGATGCCAATGGCATGAAAGATATTTCCTTTGAAATTGGACAAAAACTAGATAATGTAGTTTTGGTCTTTGCCTCAGAACAAAATGGTAAAGCATTACTATCGTGTTATGTGTCAAAAGCGCTTGTTGCTTCAAAAAATTTAAATGCTGGTGCCATTGTACGCACTCTTGGGAGTTATATTCAAGGTGGTGGCGGTGGGCAACCATTTTTTGCCACCGCTGGAGGGAAAAACCCTGCAGGTATTACTGAGGCTCTAGCGCAAGTTGTTGACCTTATATCTTAAGTTTTGAAATTTCAAACCGAAGTTCCATTAAACCCAATCAACGGTAGCACTATTGATTTTGGTGCCAAAATAGTTTTGCTTGGGTCATGTTTTACAGAACATATTTCTGAAAAATTAGATTTTTATAAATTTCAAACTCTATGTAATCCTTTTGGAATTTTATTCCATCCTCAAGCGATTTTAACATTCTTGAGAAATGTATCTGAAAATAAAATAGATGAAAATGCGGTCTTTTTTGCTGACGAACAATGGAAAAGTTTCAACGCTCATTCTCAATTAAACAACAGTTCAAAAACACTATTTTTAGATCAACTAATTTCACAAACTGAAGATTGCAATTCTCGTTTCAAAACAACTTCTCATTTTATTATTACTCTTGGAACAGCATGGAGCTATCGCCATATTGAATCTCAAAATTATGTTGCCAATTGTCATAAATTACCCTCAACGCAGTTTGAAAAAGTGTTGTTTTCAGTTGAAGAAATTACCGATATTTTAAACAAAATAAAAGATTTAATTCATGCTTTCAATCCCAAAGCTGAGGTGATTTTTACCTTGTCTCCTGTGCGGCATCTCAAAGATGGCTATATTGAAAATACTCAAAGCAAAGCCCATTTGATTTCTGCGATTCATAAAGTGGTAAATTCCTCAGATTTGACGCATTATTTTCCCTCATATGAGATTATGATGGATGAACTTCGAGACTATAGATTTTATACATCCGACATGATTCACCCAAGCGCCCAAGCAATTGATTTTATTTGGGAGAAATTCAAGTCTGTTTGGATTGATTCAAGGCTTATGGATACACTTAAAATCATCAAACGTATTCAAAATGGACTGCAACACAAACCAATGAACCCCAATAGCGAAGCCCATCAAAATTTTTTGAAGTCTATTGATTCTGAAATAGATAGTTTAAAAAGAGAATTTCCACAGCTCAAATTCTAATTTTTATATTCAATAGCCAATTTCTGCTTTGTTTACTTTTAGAGGCCATTTCCCAAAATTGAAGTATATTAGCTAAACAAAACAAACAAGCAATGCCTAAAGATTCTTATGTAAAATTTACCAAAATCGATGGTGTAGGATACATCGAATTTTACAATCCATCACATAATGCATTACCATCAAATATGTTAATAGAACTATGTGCTGTGATTGACAACGCAGGAACAGACAATGATATCAATGTTTTGGTTTTAAAAAGTGGTGGCGATCGTACGTTTTGTGCAGGAGCTAGTTTTGATGATTTGGCAGCAATTTCTACAATAGAAGAAGGTAAAACATTTTTTATGGGATTTGCTAATGTGATTAACGCTTTGCGGAAAAATCCAAAAATTGTGATAGGAAGTGTACAAGGAAAGGCCGTTGGAGGAGGAGTTGGTTTGGCTGCAGCTGTTGATCTATGCTTTGCGAGTGAATACGCTTCTATCAAGCTTAGTGAATTGAATATTGGAATTGGCCCATTTGTTATTGAACCTGCACTAAAAAGAAAATTAGGTCTTTCTGCTGTATCTCAGTTGACACTTCACCCACAAACATTTTTTTCTGCAAAATGGGCTCGAGAAAAAGGGCTTTATGCAAATGTTTTTGAAACTAATGACAATTTGAATAAACATGTTTCTTCCGTAGCCAACCAACTCGCAAAATATAACCCAGAGGCTTTAGCAGAATTTAAAAAAATTCAATGGGAGGAATCAAATCATTGGGATGATTTGTTGGCACAACGTGCGGAAATTAGTGGTCGCTTGATATTAAGCCAATTTACCAAAACCCAGTTGAAAAAATTCATAAAAGCATAAATTTTAATTCAAATAATGAGCACCCAAATTCACATTGAAAAAGTTAAAGAATCTAAGGCTAAAGATTTAGATTTTAATGACATTCCCCTAGGGAGAACCTTTACTGACCATATGTTTCTGTGTACCTATGAAAATGAAGCCTGGCAAACTCCAAAAATAGTTCCAATGGGGGCATTGCCTACTCATCCTGCTGCTATGGCATTACATTACGGTCAAGCTATTTTTGAAGGGATGAAAGCAACAATTGATGCCAATGGAACTCCAATGTTGTTTCGACCAGAACAAAATGCAAAACGTTTAAATTTTAGTGCACGTCGGTTAGGTATGCCTGAATTTCCTGAACAACTATTTGTTGAAGCTCTAAAGGTTTTGGTGGGTTTAGACAAAAATTGGATTCCACCACAACAAGGCAGTGCATTGTATTTACGTCCTTTTATGTATGCCGATGAAGCATTTATTGGAATGAGAGCAGCAACACAGTATAAGTTTATTATTATGGCTTCTCCATCCAATCCAATTTACACAAAAAGAGTTCGATTATACGCTGAAACCAATTATATTCGTGCGGCACATGGTGGTACAGGTGAAGCAAAGGCAGCAGGCAATTATGCAGCAGCAATTTTACCAACCGAACATGCAAAAGCAAAAGGATATGACCAAGTTTTATGGTTAGATGCTCACAACTTCAAAAGTATTCAAGAAGTTGGCACTATGAATATTTTTTTTAAAATCAATGGTAAAATCATTACTCCAAACTTGGACGGATCTATACTGGCAGGAATTACAAGAATGAGTGTTATTGAACTATTACAACACAAAGGATATGAGGTTACAGAAAGACCAATTTCTATTGACGAAATCATTGAAGCTTCTAAAGATGGGACATTAGAAGAAGCCTTTGGAACAGGTACTGCTGTTGGAATTGCAATGATTCAAGAGATTGGTTACAAAGACGAAGATATTCATGTTTCCAATGAAAGTCCAGTAGGGCAAATGGTTTTGGAGACAATAAATGGTGTTCGTACAGGTGAAATTCCTGATGATCTAAACTGGATGTGTAAGATTAAAATCTAAAAAGGAGAGATTAACGCTTTGATTTTTCGCCAGCGGTATGCTCTTATAAACGCCCCTTCTTTTTCTGATACAATAAAAGGAACATTGGTTTTCCATGCTTTGAAGTACCCCATCAAATAATCTAAAAAAAGGCGAATTTTTCTTTTCTTATATGAAAGTTTTAAAGCCGATAAAAACGCTAATACAAATCCATTTCTCATTTTATAAAGCGCCATTCCTTGATAATATTTTGCACTTCTATTGTAGGTAGAGCCTGTAGGTTTCAAATGCTTTACATGAAGGGAATCGTCTGTTTTAAAAGACCAGCCATTATAAAGTGCTACAAGTTCATCGATGGTGTCCCAACCCATGGACTTTTGTAAGCCGCCAATGGCCATAAAACATGCTTTTCTGTAAGCTTTCAAAGGCCCTCTTATATGCTCATTTGAGGTTAAATTTTCCAAAACCCACTTCCCGTTTTTTTCAATGTAGCAATGGCCAGCAACGAGCCCAAGTTTTGGATCGTTTTTGTAATGTTCTGCTATGGTTTCTAAATAATTTTTTGGAAAAACTAAATCAGCATCAAATTTACAAACTACATCATAGTCTTGATCCAATTGCTCATATCCTTTGTAAAATGCAGTGATGATTTTTTCGCCAGGTAAATGTTTGTTAGAGGATTGGTGTTGAACGCGATCAATAAATGCATATTTTTTTTTTAACCTTTCTATAATTTTTGGAGTTTTATCTGTAGAATTATCGTCTACAACAATAATTTTTTTTGGAAGTAACGATTGCTCAGCTAGGGACATCAAGCAATTTTCTATAAATGCTTCTTCATTGTGAGCAGGTATGACAATGTAAAATCTCACTTTCTTTCAGCGTAAACGATATAAAACCTCTTTGTAAAAAGCCTTAAAAGAGGGCGAATTCCTATTTTTTTTGTCGGATTAGTCCATTTTTCTCTAGAAATAATTGTCCACCCCGCTTTTTCTAGTAACCAATCAAACTGCCAGTCTTCAAATTCATGAAAGTGGCGATCGCGCATATCATTTTTACTCTTATAAGCATTTGAAAACCAAAGTTTTAAAGGTACGCTTGCAACGAGTTTGTTGGCTTTTATTTCCTTTAAAACAACAAAAGGTGAAACGAGATGTTCAAAAATTTCAAAGGCTGTAACAACATCTGCCTTACTGCTTTGAATGGAAGAATAATCCAAATCAAGATCTTCACCATTTGTGTTTGTAACGGTATAACCGCTTGATTTTAATAAATCAGAAAGTGGGTTTTCAACACCCAAATCAAGAATTTTCTCTTTTTTGCTAATGTGCTTTTTGATAAAGTCTAGCGTTAATTTATAGCGTCTTGTTGGAAAGTTGTTTTCGTACATTCAATATTTATAAACAATTGCGTTGATGTGCATACCAGCGCCTACGCTTGCAAATATAATAATATCGCCCTTATTGAGATTATGATCATTAACTTCCCCTTTTCGAATGAGGTCAAATAGTGTTGGAACTGTAGCTACAGAGCTGTTGCCAAGTTTGTGTATGGTCATGGGCATGATTCCCTCTGGCACAGGAGTTTTGTATAGTCTATAAAAACGTTTTACGATGGCTTCATCCATTTTTTCGTTCGCTTGATGAATGAGAATTTTCTTCACATCGTGTATGGTATAGCCACTTTTATCGAGGCAATTTTTTAGTGCCGCTGGTACATTATTCAGGGCAAATTCATATATTTTTCTTCCATACATTTTGATATAGCGTACATCTTCGTCTTTCGTTTTATCGTTGGAGTTCCCAAAAAACAAATGATAGACTTCATCATGAGTGTATGATGCAGACTCGTGTGAAATAATTCCTCCATCTTCCTCAGAAGCTTCAACTATTGTTGCTCCTGCACCATCGGCATAAATCATAGAGTCGCGATCAAAAGGGTCAACAACCCTAGATAGTGTTTCTGTTCCAATAACCAAACAGCGTTTTGCCATTCCAGCTTTGATGAATGCTTGTGCTTGAACAACACCTTCTACCCAACCCGGACATCCAAAAAGGATATCATAAGCTACACATTTTGGGTTTTTTATTTTTAAAAGATGTTTAATTCTTGCAGCTAAACATGGAAGAATATCACTTTGTATGGCGCTGTGTTTAACATCACCAAAGTTGTGAGCACAAATAATGTAATCTAATGTTTCAGGGTCAATTTTAGCATCGGAAAGTGCTTTTTCTGCTGCAAAAGCTCCTAGATCTGAAGCGGTGAGGTTTTCATTGGCATAACGCCTTTCAGAAATGCCAGTAATAGCTTTAAACTTTTCAACAACGACATCCGTTGGTGTGTCTATTGCTTCGCCTTCAATAGTATAGAATTCCCGATCTTGAAAATCGTTGTTTTTTTGGATTAATTCAGGAATATAGCTTCCTGTTCCCGTAATTCGAATACTCATTTTTTGGTTTTAGTTATACTTCGGCGTATTCATCAATTGGGGCACATGTACAGATTAAATTTCGATCTCCATAGGCATCATCTACACGACGTACAGATGGCCAAAATTTATTTTCTTTAATATACGATAGCGGAAAAGCGGCTGTAGCTCTACTGTATGGATAATCCCATTGATCGTGACACACCATTTCTTGGGTGTGTGGAGCATTTTTTAAAGGGTTATTGGTGTCAGATTTACTTGCATCTTCGATTTCTTGTCGAATAGAAATCATTGCATCACAAAAACGATCCATTTCTGCTTTACTTTCGCTTTCGGTAGGTTCAATCATCATTGTACCAGCAACTGGAAATGAAACTGTAGGCGCATGAAATCCATAATCCATCAATCGTTTTGCAATGTCTGTAACTTCAATGCCATTTGTTTTAAATGCTCTGCAATCAATAATCATTTCGTGTGCTGCTCGACCTTGTTCGCCAGTATAGAGTGTTTGATAATGTCCTTCGAGCCGCTCCTTAATGTAATTTGCATTTAAAATAGCAACTTTGGTAGCTTGCGTTAGACCCTCGGCGCCTAGCATTTTGATGTATCCATATGAAATCAAACACGCAAGTGCCGATCCAAAAGGTGCTCCAGAAATTGATGTAATGGATTGAGTTCCGCCTGTTTCAATTATTGGATTTCCAGGAAGAAAGGGAGTAAGTTGTTCGGCAACACAAATTGGCCCAACACCAGGTCCACCACCACCATGTGGGATGGCAAAAGTTTTATGCAAATTCAGGTGACAAACGTCAGCACCAATTTTCCCAGGATTTGTAAGTCCAACTTGAGCATTCATGTTAGCACCGTCCATATATACTTGTCCGCCATTGTCATGAATGATTTGAGTAATTTCTTTTATTTCGGACTCGTAGACGCCATGTGTAGAGGGGTAAGTCACCATTAGAGCTGCTAGATTTTCTTTATGTATTGTTGCTTTTTCGCGCAAATCCTCAACGTCTATATTTCCATTTTCAGATGATTTTGTAACAATAACTTTCATGCCTGCCATTACAGCACTCGCAGGGTTTGTTCCGTGTGCAGACGACGGAATAATACAGATATTTCTGTGATGATCTCCTCTAGATTTGTGATAGGCTCTAATGGTCATTAGTCCTGCAAATTCACCTTGAGCACCAGAATTTGGCTGTAGAGATGTACCAGAAAATCCAGTGATTTCATTAAGCTGTTTTTCTAAAGTAGATAAAACTTCTGTGTAGCCTTCCACTTGATTTGCAGGAGCAAAAGGATGAATATTTCCCCAATTCGACCAGCTAAGAGGCAACATTTCTACGGCTGCGTTCAGTTTCATCGTACATGATCCTAATGGAATCATAGAGAAGTTAAGCGCTAAATCTTTGCGTTCCAGACGCTTTATATAACGCATCAATTCAGTTTCTGAATGGTATGAATTAAAAACAGAATTTGTTAGAAATTCTGATGTTCTCACATGATTATTCGGCAGTCTATTTTGTGTTGACGCTTCGAGTGTAAGCGTTGTATTTAAGGCTTCAGAAAAAACAAGGAGAATAGCTTTAATATCTTTTTTTGTTGTTGTCTCATTGACAGAAATTGAAATGGTTTTGGTATTTACATAAAAGAAATTTATCTCATGCTTTAATGCTATTTCTTGTATTTTTTTTGCATCATCAACTTCAATTTGTATGGTGTCAAAAAATGATGAATGCCTTAACTTAAAACCTGAATTTGTCAATGAATTAGCTAAAAGAACAGCGTTTTTATGAACTTTATTTGCAATATACTTTAAACCTTTTGGACCATGGTACACTGCATACATTCCTGCCATGACGGCCAATAAAACTTGTGCAGTGCATATGTTAGAAGTTGCACGATCTCTTTTGATATGCTGCTCTCTAGTTTGTAGTGCCATTCTTAGAGCACGCTCGCCATTCATATCTTTTGTAACCCCAATAATACGTCCTGGAATATGACGTTTGTAGGCTTCCTTTGTAGCAAAATAAGCAGCATGAGGACCACCATAACCCATTGGAATTCCAAATCGTTGAGATGTTCCAACAACAACATCTGCTCCTAGTTGTCCTGGTGCTTCAAGAATAACTAAACTTAGGATATCTGCCGCAACGGCAACTTTAATTGAGTTTGAATTGGCTTTTGAAATAAATGATTTTAAATCCATTATTTTACCAGATGCTCCAGGATATTGCACAAGTGCTCCAAAATAGTTTGAACCAAAATTAAATTCATCGGGGTTTCCAACCACAAGCTCAATTCCAATAGGGACAGCCCGAGTTTTTAGAACATCAAGTGTTTGGGGGAAAATATCTTCTGAAACAAAAAATTTAACCACACCTGCTTTAACATCAGCACGTTCTCTTACGGCAAACAAAAGCGCCATGGCCTCAGCCGCAGAAGTGCTTTCATCAAGTAAAGATGCATTGGCGAGTTCCATTCCAGTTAAATCCGTTACCATCGTTTGAAAGTTTAACAATGCTTCAAGTCGTCCTTGAGCAATTTCTGCTTGGTAGGGTGTGTATGCGGTATACCAGCCAGGATTTTCTAAAATATTTCTTTGGATAACTGCAGGTAAATTGGATGGATTATACCCCATTCCTATGTAAGATTTAAAAACTTTATTTTTAGAGCCAAGTGCATGAATATGCTCCAAAAATTCTTGCTCACTTAGAGGTAAATCTAAATTTAAATCAGTATGTAGTCTAATATTACTTGGAACAGTTTGATCAATTAATTCATCAATTGAATCTACTTCAATTACATCTAACATTTCTTTTAAATGATCTGAGTTTGGACCAATATGTCTTTGCGAAAAAATATCTGGGTTCATACTTTTATGATGATTAAAATAAAAAACAAAATTACGGCTTTTTTCATGCTTTTTTTTGTTAAAAAGTTAAAGTTTTTAACCGATTTTTAAGCTTATTAACAGTTTGGTTATTTTTGCATTGTGGGTTTTTTAAAACGAATTTTTAAATTTTATATCAACAGTAGCTTGCATGTGGCCTGTTCTGTGTTGGCACTCAGTCATTTGACGATTCTAAAAACAAATTTTCCTGTTGATTTTTTCTTTTTGTTTACTCTTTTTTTTGCCACTGTTTTTGGGTATAATTTTGTTAAGTATTTTGGCTTGGCAAAATTTCACTACAGATCGCTTACTACAAAACTTAAAGAGATTCAAATACTAAGCCTATTGTGTGTTTTTGGATTTTCAATTTGTTTTTTTCAGCTAAAATCAGATGTACAATGGAGTCTACTTTTTCTTGGGATAATTACATTTTTTTATGGAACGCCACTAAAGTGGATTTCCAGTAAGAGTTTAAGAAAAATCAGTGGTCTTAAAATTTACATTATTGCCTTTGTCTGGGCAATTACAACCACATTATTGCCACAGCTACATGGTGGTTTGGAGGGTTTTGATCTTAATTATTTATGGGGAATAGAACGCTTTGTTTTTATTTTTGTTCTTATGTTACCTTTTGAAATTAGAGACATGAATTTTGATGATTTAAAGCTCTCTACAATTCCGCAAAAAATAGGAATATTCAACACCAAGAAATTGGCATATTTTGGGATTTTAGTATTAATTTTCTTTTTATTATACAATAATACAAGTAGAGCAGAAATTATTTCAACATCAATAATGTTGATGATATTATGTGTTTTTATCGCTAAAAGTCACCCTCAAAACTCATTTTATTTCACAGCATTTTGGGTTGAATCTTTGCCTATCATCTGGTGGTTGATGTCAATCAGTTTAGAGCTTCTACACGAGTCCGGCACGCTCTAAAAGGGCTTTGTTGCTGGCATCTTTTCCTCTAAATTTTTTGTACAAAATAAGAGGGTCTTCTGTTCCTCCTTGACTCAAAATATAATGTTTTAAACTGTTGGCAATTTTAGCATCAAAAATATGTTTACTCTTAAAGTAGGCAAATGCATCAGCATCCAAAACTTCGGCCCATTTGTAGCTGTAATATCCCGAAGAATAACCACCCTGAAAAATATGGGCAAAAGCTGTAGACATACAATTTTCTGCAACATCTGGATACAGTTGTGTTGCCGAAAACACTTCTTTCTCATGTGCTTTTACACACTTTATTGAAGTAGGGTTTTTTCCATGCCAGCTCATATCCAAAAGTCCAAAACTGAGTTGACGAAGTGTTTGCATTCCCTGTTGAAATTTTCCAGCGGCTTTAATTTTATCAATCCATTCCATTGGAATCAATTCCCCAGTTTGATAATGCTTTGCAAATAAGCTCAAGGCTTCTTTTTCGTAGCACCAATTTTCCATCAATTGGCTTGGAAGTTCCACAAAATCCCAAGCTACACTTGTTCCTGACAGACTAGGGTAGGTGGTGTTGGCCAACATCCCATGAAGCGCATGTCCAAATTCATGAAATAGTGTTGTTACTTCACTGAAAGTCAGAAGCGAAGGTTTTGTTTTTGTGGGTTTTGTAAAGTTGCAAACAATTGAAACATGAGGTCTTTCATTTGTGCCATTCAGAATATACTGCGATTTAAAAGATGTCATCCAGGCACCACTTCTTTTGCCTTGTCTTGGAAAAAAATCGGCATAAAAAATAGCTACAAAATTTGAATTATTATCAAGGACTTTGTAGGTCATCACATCTTCATTATAAGTATCAATATTATCTATTTTTTTGAACTCCAAACCAAATAGTTTTTTTGCAATCAAAAAAGCACCTTCAATTACATTTTCTAATTTAAAATAAGGTTTCAATTGTGCGTCATCAATATCAAAAAGCTGCTTTTTTAGTTGCTCAGAATAATATGCACTATCCCATTTTTGAAGTTCTTCAATACCATCATTTTTGTAAGCAAAAGCACTTAAAGTTTCAAATTCTTTTTTGGCAAAAGGGGTTGCTTTTTCGAGTAAATCATTTAAGAAATGAATGACCTTTTCGGGAGTTTTGGCCATACGTTCTTCCAAAACATAGTGGGCATGGGTTTTATACCCTAAAAGTTCAGCACGTTGTTGACGAAGATTAGCAATATCCAAAACAATGCTTTGGTTATCAAGCTCATCGTTCTGAAATCCTTTTTTTCCAAACGCACAAGAAAGTTTTTCGCGTAGTTTACGGTTTTTGGCATAGGTCATAAAGGGGATATAGCTTGGATAATCTAAACTTATAATCCAGCCCTTTTTTTGTTTTTTTTCGGCACGTAATTTTGCGGCTTCTTTTTCATCTTCTGGTAGTCCATCTAAGTCTGATTCCTCTGTAATATGAAGTTCATATCGATTCGTTTCTGCGAGTAGATGTTCACCAAAAGTTAGTTTTAAACTGCTTAGGGATTTATCAATTTCCCTTAACTTTTCTTTTTCATCTTGATTTAGTAAAGCGCCATTTCTTGAAAAGCTCTTGTATTTTTTTTCTAGAAGTTGCTTTTGCTCTGAGGTTAATTTTAAAGTATTTTTTTGTTCAAAAACAGTTTTTATTCTTTTAAAAAGCGCTTCATTTAGGGCAACATCATTTGAGAATTCCGATAGGAGCGGAGAAACTTTTTGAGCAATTTTTTGAATATCTTCGCTGGTTTCTGCGGCATTAAGATTAAAAAATAGACTTGAAATCCGTTCCAATTCAAGTCCTGAAAATTCTAATGCTTCAATTGTGTTTTCGAATGTAGGTGGATTATTATTTTCACTAATAGAGATAATATTTACTTTAGCTTTTTTTATAGCAGTTTTAAAAGCAGGTAAAAAATCAGTTGTATTTATTTTTGAAAAAGGCGCAGTTCCATATGGAGTTTCAAAACGCTTGTTTAGAATATTCATGTGAGACGATTCTTCTGAATTAGAAGTTTAAATTTTTTGAAGCCTTTTCAACCTTGACTTTTAGTCCTTGTTTGTAAACTTGAATTTTATCAAGGACACATTTGTCTGAAGCTCCTATAATTTGTGCGGCCAAAATCCCTGCATTTTTTGCTCCATTTAGCGCCACAGTAGCTACTGGAACACCTCCGGGCATTTGTAAAATTGAAAGCACAGAATCCCAACCATCAATTGAGTTGCTAGATTTTACAGGAACACCAATCACAGGAAGTGGGCTTATGGCTGCAATCATTCCAGGAAGGTGTGCTGCGCCGCCAGCACCTGCAATAATCACTTTTAGTCCTCTTTTGTGTGCGGTTGATCCATATTCCATTAATTTCTCTGGTGTGCGGTGTGCAGAAACAATATCGACTTCAATATCAATATCAAAACTTTTAAGTATTTCTACTGCTTCTTTCATGACAGGCATATCGCTGTCGCTTCCCATAATGATTCCTACTTGTGCCATATTATTTGCTTATTACTTTGATGGTTTCTTTGACTTGTTGTGCAATTGCTCGTGCCTCATTTATTTCGGGGTGAACAATGGTAACGTGCCCCATTTTTCTAAAAGGGCGCGTTTCTTTTTTTCCATAAATGTGTGGGGTAACACCATTTAATTTTAAAATCTTTTCTATGTTTTCATAAACTACAGCACCTTGATGCCCCTCCGCACCAACAAGATTGACCATAACGCCACTCATTTTATTTTTTGTTTCGCCTAGGGGTAAATTTAAAACTGCACGAAGATGTTGTTCAAACTGGGACGTGTAGCTGGCTTCAATAGTCTGATGTCCAGAATTATGTGGTCTTGGAGCCACTTCATTGATTAGAATTTCATCATTTTCTGTAAGAAATAATTCTACAGCCAAAAGTCCCACATGATGAAATGCTGCTGCAGTTTTTAGGGCAACAAGCTCGGCTTTTTTTGAAATATTTTCTGAAATTCGTGCAGGGCATAATACATATTCCACTTGATTAGCTTCAGGGTGAAATTCCATTTCCACAACGGGGTAGGCCTTGACCTCTCCATCTGGTGTTCTTGCCACCGTTACGGCAAGTTCTTTTTTGAAAGGGACTAAAGTTTCAGCAATACATTCTGCGTTTGGAAGTTCATCCAAATCTGTAATACTACGAACAATTTTCACACCCTTTCCATCATAGCCAAATTGTGCACTTTTCCAAACAAAAGGTAAGAGTTGTACATTGTGTTCTATAGCTCTTTTGAGTTCGTCTATGTATGCATATCTCGTAAAATCTGCGGTAGGTAAATTGTGATCTACATAAAAAAGTTTTTGTTTTGCTTTGTTTTGAATTGTAGCCAAGGTTTCAGCTGATGGATAAACCTTTACGCCTTCTTTTTCGAGGGCGCTAAGGGCATCTACATTTACGTTTTCAATTTCAATAGTAAGGGTATCTACTTTTTTTCCAAATTCAAAAACAGTATCGAAATCCATAAGATCTCCAACAAAAAATTCGTTGCAAGCTATTTTACAAGGTGCTTCAGGATTTGGGTCTAAAACACATGTATATACATCAAATTTTCTGGTGTTGTAGAGGAGCATTTTCCCAAGTTGTCCACCGCCTAAAATACCAACTTTATATTGAGAAGAGAAAACGTGCATATTTGTAAAATTGCTAAAGTTTTAATTCTACCGCAAAAATACACTTTAAAATGGAATCTTACATCAAAAACCCTTTTTAACCTTTGTAATTAATTATCTTTGTGGCCAAATATGAATTAAATTTTAGAGATTTTTCTTTAAATATTACAACAAACCGTCAAACAACAGCATGAAAAACATTGTATTATTTGGTCCTCCAGGAGCAGGAAAGGGTACACAAGCCAATTTTTTAAAAGAGACATATGATCTTGTACATATTTCAACAGGAGATGTCTTTCGATATAATATAAAAAACCAAACTGATTTAGGACTTCTAGCCAAATCTTATATGGATAAAGGTGAGCTTGTTCCAGATCAAGTGACCATAGATATGCTTGGTGATGTTGTTGCAAATACTCCAGAGGCCAATGGATTTATTTTTGATGGTTTTCCTAGAAATACGTTTCAAGCGGAAGCATTAGATGAAATTTTAAAAACTTACAATGCAGAGGTCAATGCCATGATCGCATTGGAGGTCGATGACGAAGTTTTGGTAAAACGACTTTTAAAAAGAGGTGAAACAAGTGGAAGATCTGATGATTCTTCAGAAGAAATTGTGCGCAATCGAATACAAATTTATTACAATGAAACCGCTATTTTAAAATCTTTTTACGACCAAAAAGGAAAGTATCATGGGGTAAATGGTGTTGGAGATATTGATACGATTACTCAGCGTCTCAATGCTGTGATAGATACTCTATAAATAAAGTGTAGCAGATGACTGAAGGCAATTTTGTTGATTATATAAAATTATATGCATGCTCTGGAAATGGGGGTAAAGGCTCAGTACATTTGCATCGTGAAAAATACATTACAAAAGGAGGTCCAGATGGAGGAGATGGTGGTCGAGGAGGTCATGTTATTTTTCGAGGAAATGAAAATTTATGGACATTACATCACTTGAAATTTAAAAAACATTTTAGAGCAGGCCATGGGGAGCACGGCAGCAAGAGCAGAAGTACTGGCGCAGACGGAACGGACGTATTTGTAGAAGTTCCTCTAGGAACAGTAGTTCGTGATACTGAAACAAATGCTATTTTGTTTGAAATTACAGAGCATAATCAAGAAGTAATATTGTGTGAAGGTGGAAAAGGCGGTCGTGGAAATTGGCATTTTAAGTCCCCAACAAATCAAACCCCACGTTATGCACAGCCGGGCATGCCATCTGAAGAAAAGTATGTAACTGTAGAATTAAAAATTCTTGCCGATGTTGGACTTGTTGGATTTCCTAATGTGGGTAAATCGACATTGCTTTCTGTCATCACTTCGGCGAAGCCAAAAATTGCCGATTATGAATTTACAACCCTAAAACCCAATTTAGGGATTGTAGAATATAGAGATTTTCAATCTTTTGTAATGGCCGATATTCCTGGAATTATTGAAGGTGCAGCAGAAGGAAAAGGCCTTGGGCACTATTTTTTAAGACATATCGAACGCAATTCTATTTTGCTGTTTTTAGTCCCTGCAGATGCCGATGATATAAAAAATCAATATGATATTTTATTGGATGAACTCAGGCGTTACAATCCAGAAATGTTAGATAAAGAACGCCTATTAGCTATTTCAAAAAGTGATTTACTTGATGAAGAATTAGAAGCTGAACTCAAGCAAATTTTGGATGATGAATTAGCTGTTGATTATATATTTATTTCATCCGTAGCTCAAAAAGGGATTGTGGAGTTGAAAGATCTTCTTTGGAAGCAATTGAATACTTAAATGTAAAATTCGGACTCATTTTTGATTAAAAATAGCAGTTCCTTAGATTATGATGAAACAACATTTTTTTTTATTGATTTTTTGTTTTCCAATTTTGATTTTTGGTCAAGAAATTCCCGATGATTTTTATGCATTGTGGGCCTCTAAATCGTACGACAAGTTAACTCCAAAACTAGAACAATTTATTGCCTTACACCCTACAAATTATGATGCAATAGAGCTTCTTGGAGATGTGTATGGGAGTAAACTCGATTGGGATTCTGCAGCGTATCATTATGAAAAACTAGTACAAGCACAACCAAGTGTAGCCAATTATCATTTCAAGTTTGGAGGTGTATTGGGTCAAAAGGCAAAAGTGAGTTCACGTTTTGATGCATTAAGTTTAATTGGGCAGGTAAAAAAGTCATTTTATCGTGCAGCAACACTTGACCCACTGCATTGGCAAGTCCGATGGGCACTCGTAGAGTTATATGTTCAATTGCCTGCTTTATTAGGTGGAAGTTATAAAAAAGCACTTGCATATGCCGAAGAATTAGAATCCATTTCCAAAATCAATGGCTATTTTGCCAAAGCCTACATCTACGAACAAAAGGAGGATAAAGTCCAATACAATATTTTTGCAAAAAAAGGCATGGAGTTACGTCAAACAATTTCGTGTTTAAAGCATCGAAGCCAACAACAACCAAAATGTGAATCGCACAACAATTCATTGCATTATGATCTTGCTATAGCATGTTTGAATGAAGATTTAGACACGAGTTCTTCACTGTTTTTATTGAAAAAATACATTTCTGAATTCAATTCTATTGACAGAACTCCTCTCGAAATGGCACATTATCAATTGGCAAGATTGTATTTAAAACAACAAAAAAAAGAGGTGGCTCTATACCATTTGGAGACTTCACTAAAATTAAATTCAAAATTTGATTTAGCTAAAAATGAGAAAAAGCGTATTTTAATGTCTATGGCCCATTAAAATTTTGCGTACTCTGCGTATATTTACCTTGTTAAAATAAATTTTTATGAATGTTCATTTTATTGCCATTGGTGGGGCTGCTATGCACAACCTAGCGTTGGCCTTGCATCAAAAAGGAATGCACGTTACGGGAAGTGATGATGTAATTTTTGAACCTTCAAAATCTAGATTAGATGCTTGTGGTTTGTTACCAAATAAAATGGGGTGGTTTCCAGAAAAAATTACTTCATCTATAGATGCAATAATTTTAGGAATGCATGCAAAGGCTGATAATCCAGAACTCATTAAAGCACAGGAATTGGGCCTGAATATTTATTCATATCCCGAATTTATTTATGAGCAATCCAAAAACAAGACACGTGTAGTTATTGGTGGAAGTCACGGCAAAACAACCATTACTGCAATGATTTTACATGTTTTGAATTATCACGATAAAGCCGTTGATTATATGGTTGGAGCACAACTCAAGGGCTTTGATGTCATGGTTCAATTGACCGATGACAATGATTTTATTGTGTTAGAAGGCGATGAATATTTAAGCTCTCCAATTGACCTCAGACCAAAGTTTCATCATTACAAACCAAACATTGCACTGTTGAGTGGAATCGCTTGGGATCACATTAATGTTTTTCCAACTTTTGAAGACTACAAAAAACAATTTTCCATTTTTACAGACAGTATCATTGAAGGAGGGAGTATTTCATATAATATTGAGGATCAAAATGTCAAAGCAATAGTTGAAGTGAGTGAAAACCCAATTCGCAAGTTTCCATACGAAACACCACAACATACTATTGAAAATGGTATCACTTATTTGGAAACACCAGAAGGCCCTATGCCTTTGGAAATATTTGGCCAACATAATTTGAATAATTTAGCTGGCGCAAAATGGATTTGTCAGCATATGGGCATTGATGAGTTAGATTTTTACGAAGCCATTGCAACTTTTACAGGTGCAAACAAACGCTTAGAAAAAATTGCTGAGCATCAATCTTCGGTAGTTTTCAAGGATTTTGCTCATGCACCCAGTAAAGTGAAAGCCACAACTAATGCGGTAAAACATCAATATCCACAACGGCGTTTGCTGGCGTGTTTGGAATTGCACACTTATAGTAGTCTTAACGAGATTTTTTTATCAGAATATGCTAATACATTAACATCCGCAGATGAGGTAGTGGTTTTTTATTCGCCTTCTGCATTAAAAATTAAACAATTAAAACCCATTAGTTCAGAACAAATTGCTAATGCTTTTCAGCATAAAAATTTGACAATTTACACAGACCCAATAGAGTTCCAAGAGTTTCTAAAAACTCAAAACTACTCCAACACCTCATTGTTGCTTATGAGTTCTGGAAATTATGGTGGTTTGAATTTTGACACACTTCAAAATTTAATAATTTAATTTAAATACAATGCCCCAAAATTCTATAACAATAAAACACTGGTCGGAAGCCGACCAACCCAGAGAAAAACTTCGAGATAATGGTGCTCGTTTTTTGAGTGATGCTGAACTTTTGGCCATCATTATTGGCTCTGGCACACAGGACATGAACGCAGTAGATTTATCAAAAATACTACTGTCTAATGTGGATAATAATTTAAATGAATTGGGGAAACTCACGTTACCTCAACTTACTCATTTTAAGGGAATTGGCGAAGCTAAAGCCATAAAAATTATGGCCTCTATGGAGCTCGGCCGTCGCCATAAACGGACTACAGTTAAGCATCAAAATAAAGTCACTTCAAGCGCATCGGTTTTTGATTTGATGCAGCCTTTGTTGGGGACTCTTAATCATGAAGAATTTTGGGTGTTGTATTTAAATAATTCCAATAAAATTATAACTAAAATTCAATTGAGCAAAGGAGGTATTACAGCCACTGTTGTTGATGTGCGTTTGGTGTTAAAAAAGGCCTTGGAAGTTGGCGCCATTGCTATAATCTTGGTTCATAATCATCCCTCTGGAATGCTTCAACCTAGTTCATCGGATATCAATCTTACTGAAAAACTTAAAATAGCAGCCCAAACATTAGAGATAAAGGTGCTTGATCACCTTATTGTCACAGAAAAAACTTATTTTAGTTTTGCTGATGAAAAATTGCTTTAATGCTACTCATTTATACACCAAAAATAACCAGTAGACTCAAGTTTGTATTTAAACAAATTTGTACCCGTATTTTGGGAATACCGATAGATTTTACGTCTGTTATTGAAGTTTTTATAGCCCATTCTGGACCAAAAATGTCTTATGGTACTCAACCACTAGGATCAGAGTTTTTTATAAAAAGTAATGGCTTGCTATTTGAACAAGGACTTTCAGATGTAGAAATTGGTGTTCAAAAATGGGAAAATACCAAGTGTTTTTTTTATGTTGGAGAAAAAAGTAATTTACCCTTTGATATTTTTTCAGCTGCATTTTTTTTATTGAGTCGATATGAAGAGTACTTACCTCATGTTAAAGATGAATACGGCCGATTTACCAAAGAGCACAGCATCGCTCATCAACATAATTTTTTGCATCAACCCGTTGTAGATTTGTGGGCCTACAATTTAAAAGCTGCGCTTGAAGACTATTTTCCTGATATAACTTTTCAAAATAGATCATTTAGTATTCATCCAATCATAGACGTTCCAATGGCTTATTTTTTTAAAAACAAAGGCCTTTTACGTACTATTGGTGGTTTTTTATCTGATTTTTATAAATTTAATTTTAGGAATTTTTACGACCGTTTTCTTGTTCTTTTTGGACTAAAAAAAGACCCATACAATACTTTTAACTACATTATTAATCGTCAAAAAAAATCGAATCAAAAATTCGATGTTTTCTTTTTGGTAGGAGATTATTCGACTTATGACAAGAGCATCAATTTGAATAAAAAAGAGTTTGTAGCTCATATTAAATCCATAAGAGATTATTGTAATGTTGGTTTAAAAACTTCTTTTTTAGCACTGGATGATTTTGATAAATTAAAAGAAGAAAAAAATCGTTTGGACGCCGTTGTAAATTCTCATACAACAAAGGCTCGAGCCTCTTTCTCAAAGGTTAATCTTCCATTGACCTATCGCCATTATGTCGATTTAGAAATTCAATCTGATTTTTCGATGGGTTATCCAGATACGATTGGTTTTAGAGCAGGAACGTGTACGCCTTTTTTGTTTTATGATTTAGACTTTGAAGTGCAAACTCCACTGATGATTCATCCTTACCAATTGATGGATTTTTCACTTTTAAATCATATGTCTTTATTAGACAAAAAAGAAACGCTGATTCGAGCCATTCAAGAAGTTAAAAATGTCAACGGAACATTTACCCCAATATTTCATAATTATACTTTTAGTGGTTGGGATCGTTGGATCGATTTTAAAACATTATTTAATATTATTTTAGACGCTCCACATGATGTATCAGCATAAAAAACATTTATTTTTTGACTTGGATCATACGCTTTGGGATTTTGATAAAAACTCAGCATTGACATTTGAGAAAATCTTTAAAATTAATAACATCCAAGTTGACTTAAATGAGTTTTTAAAGGTGTATGTGCCCATAAATTTAACCTATTGGAAATTGTATCGTGAAGAAAAAATAGATAAAAACAGTTTGCGTTTTGCACGACTGAAAGATGCTTTTGATGCACTTGAAATTCAAACGAGTACGCGCCTGATTTATAAACTTTCAGACCAATACATTACTTATCTTTCAACTTTTAATCATCTTTTTGAGGGAACAATTCAGATTTTAGATTATTTAAAACCCAACTATACTCTGCACATAATTACCAATGGATTTAAAGAAGTTCAGCATGGGAAACTGAATAAATCAGGGATTGCACATTATTTTGAAACGGTAACCAATTCTGAGATGGTAGGGGTAAAAAAACCAAATCCTAAAATATTTAAGTACGCTCTTTCTGTGGCCAAAGCCTTGCCTGACGAAAGCCTTATGATTGGCGATAACCTTGAAGCAGACATTTTAGGTGCGATAAATTTTGGAATTGATGCGCTGTGTTTTAATTATCACAAAGATTCTATTCCTCAATATATTGATAGCATTGACAAACTTTTAGAGCTTAAGCGCTTTCTTTAGTTTTAAAAAAATAATTATATTGAAGTCAAATTTTTTACACCATGAAATATTTCTCAACCTTATTTATTTTCTTTTTGATCCTAACTCAAAATGCAGTTTTTAGTCAAAATGACATTAACACTTATAAATATGTTTCTGTGCCAGACCGATTTGATTTTTTAAAGTCTGCCGATCAATACCAAGTCAATTCACTAACAAAATTTCTATTAAAGAAAAATGGATTTTTGGTTTTAGACACCTCCTCTAACTATCCAGAAGATCTTGTAAATAATCGTTGTTTGTTGTTGGATGTCAATGTAGAAAAGATAAAAGGATTTTTAAACACTAAACTTGAAGTTCAATTTAGAAACTGCAAAAATGAACTTGTTTTTAGATCAGCTGTTGGGTCGTCTAAACTAAAGGATTTCAAGAAAGGATATCATGCAGCACTTAGAGCGGCATTTGAATCTGTTGCTGAGCTGAACTATAGTTATAAAACAACTATTTCAGCTAAAGTTATTGAGAAAACACCTGTACCAACTCCCGTTGAGGTCATAACACCGCCTGCGCCACCAAAAGTTTCTACAACATCTTCAGTTCCATCAGCACCACCAACTCCAGCTGTTGCTACAAAAGATATTTCTGAGGTTAAAGTAACTCCAACAGATTATGGTTTTAAAGTTATTGATGAGGCGACTGCTACGATTTTACACACACTTCACGCTACTATTTATGAGGGTGTTTTTCTTATAGATAATCTACCAGGGATTGCTTACAAACGTGGTAATCGCTGGGTTAGGGAGTCTGTTGTCAATCAAAAAATTGTGATTGAACCCCTCATAAAATAATAACTAGTAATCGTATTTATCTTTCCAACGCTGCTTCAAAAATTCTTTTTGTGTATATTCACGAGAATTATTACCTGGCACATAGAATTTTGAATTTTCTAGACCTTCAGGCATGAATTCTTGAGCAACAAAATTATGTTCGTAATTGTGCGCATATTTATAGTCTTCACCATACCCAAGAGTTTTCATAAGCTGAGTGGGGGCATTTCGTAAGTCTATAGGGACACTAAGATTTCCTGTGCTTTTTACGGCTTCTAAAGCGTGATTAATGGCCATATATGCCGCATTACTTTTTGGAGAACATGCCATATAAGTTGCACATTGGCTAAGTATAATACGCGCTTCTGGCATTCCAATAGAAGCCACTGCCTGCATTGTCGAATTGGCCATTACAAGTGCAGTAGGGTTTGCATTTCCAATATCTTCACTAGCCAAAATTAAAAGGCGTCTTGCAATAAATTTCACATCTTCACCGCCTTCTAGCATACGGGCAAGCCAATATACAGCCGCATTGGGATCGCTACCTCGAATAGATTTTATAAAGGCCGAAACAATATCATAATGTTGCTTTCCAGTCTTGTCATAAAGCACCAAATTGTTTTGCACTTTTTCGGTTACTAATGTATTAGTGATTTCAATTTTTTTAGAGGTTACAGCGTTAATAATAAGCTCAAAAATATTGAGTAATTTTCGCGCATCTCCCCCCGATAGTCGAATCAACGCTTCGGTTTCTTTTAGTTTTATTTTTTTTGTTGACAAAACTTCATCGGTGGTAATGGCGCGCTGTAATAAGGTTTCTAAATCTTCTTTCCCTAAAGGTTTTAAAGTATATACTTGACAACGAGAGAGTAGGGCAGAAATGACTTCAAAACTAGGGTTTTCTGTGGTGGCACCAATGAGTGTTACCCATCCTTTTTCTACAGCTTGAAGTAGTGAATCTTGTTGTGATTTGCTAAAACGATGAATTTCATCAATAAATAAAATAGGATTTTTAGTCGTAAAAAGCCCTCCACTTTGTTTGGCTTTTTCAATAACTTCTCGAACCTCTTTTACACCTGAATTTATAGCACTTAGTGTGTAAAAAGGGCGATCGGATTCTTTGGCAATAATGGTCGCTAAAGTAGTTTTTCCTATTCCAGGCGGTCCCCACAAAATCATGGAGGGGATAAGTCCTTGTTTCAAGCCTTGTGTGAGTGCGCCTTGTGGTCCCACTAAATGTTGCTGACTGATGTAGTCCGATAATGAATTTGGTCGCAAACGTTCGGCAAGAGGTGTGTTCATACTACAAATTAAATCATTTTTTTAAGTTATTTCAACTTTTGTATTTTTATATCAATGAATTCTGTATCTTCATTTCGATTTACCACTGGTGTTTTGGGCTATCCAATTCTATTTGTTCTTATAATTTGGATTGTTTTTTGGGTAGAATTGCGTTTTGGTTTTCAACTCAAATATTTAGGGATATATCCTCGAAACATTGAAGGGTTGATAGGTGTAGTTTTTAGTCCTTTTGTGCATGGATCATTAACACATTTGTATCACAACAGTATCCCACTATTTATTCTATCCATGGCTTTATTTTATTTCTATAGACCACTAGCGTGGAAATTAATTTTTGTTGGAATTCTCCTCTCAGGGTTTTTAACTTGGTGTATTGGCACCTCTGCTTACCATATCGGTGCGAGTGGGCTAATTTATGTTTTAATGAGTTTTTTGTTATTTAAAGGACTTTTTTCCAAACATTTTCGACTCATTGCACTTTCGCTTGTTGTGGTTTTTCTTTATGGTGGGATGCTTTGGTATATTTTCCCAGTAAAAGAAAATATGTCTTGGGAAGGACATTTATCAGGTTTTATTGTAGGTTTGATGTTTGCTTTACTATTTAAAACAGTTGTAGCTCAACCAGAACAATTTGAATGGGAACAACCCGATTTTGATCCTTCCGACGACTCATTTTTAAAACAATTTGATGCTGATGGAAATTTTATTGAAATTCCAAAACCTAATCATGATTCGGAATTAAACGTAAACTATACCTATAAAGAAGAGGAATGACGTTGTCGTATAACTTCATACAAAAAAGCACCACAAGCTACAGAAACATTTAATGAGGCAATATTACCAAACATTGGAAGTTTTGCTTTGGCATCAACGAGTTTTAGTACAGAGGAAGAAACACCTTTACCCTCTGAACCCATTACTATTGCAGTAGCTGATTGAAAATCAATATCATATAGTGTTTTATCTGTTTTTTCAGTTGCAGCAACAACTTGTATTTCTGATGCTTGAAAATAAAAAACAGCATCTTTAATATGATCAACTTTACATATTGGGATATTAAAAACTGCTCCAGCACTTGTTTTTATGGTATCACCATTGATGGGAGCAGACCCGCTTTTTTGAATAATGATGCCATCAACTCCTGTACACTCTGCTGTTCGAATAATGGCGCCAAAGTTTCGAACATCACTCAACTGGTCGAGAATTAAGAATAATGGATTTTGTTTTGTTTCTTTTACTGCTGAAACTAACGCATCTAGGTCGTAGAATGTAATTGGTGCAATTTGCGCCACAGCACCTTGATGGTTGTTAGTTGTAATTCTGTTCAGCTTTTCAAGAGGAACGTAGCTGCAATTGATACCATTTTTTCGAATGGCATGTTCCAGTTTTCCAAATAATTCGCCACGAAGTCCTTTTTGTAAAAAGACTTTATCGATAGACTTATTGGCTTCAATAGCTTCTAAAATGGCACGTAATCCGTACAACCTTGTTTCTTTTTGCATCTTGTAAAAATACAATTTAATTATTGGCCTTGTATAAAAAAAGCGGGCATTGCCCGCTTTTTTTTGAATTAAATAGCTTTTTATTTTAGAATAACTTTTTGATTCATAATGGCATCACCTTGTTTTAGGTTTAGAATATAAATTCCTCTTGCAAATTCAGAGGTTTCAATTTTTCCTTTAACTATTGCATTTTCAGAACTAATAGTGTTCTCATATACGATTCTTCCACGAAGATCAAATAAAGTAACAGAAGCCTTTTTATCTGTGGTTGAAGGATATTGGAAGTTAATCACATTATTTGCAGGATTTGGCCAAATCATCAGATTTGATAAATTATTATCCGTTGTGGATAAAGACATATTTGCTCCCGTTACTATAAGTGAATAATCTTGCGAACTAACATCTCCAGCTAAATTACCTTTATGAGAAACAGTAATCGTGTATTGTCCAGATGGCACTTCGACTTCCACGCGCTCTATGTTATCTACAACGTTATCCCCTTTGTTAGCATATGGTAGGTTTGTTAAGTCTAATTTCCAAGGCAGATATTCATTATTTAGATTGTCTGTGATACGAAGATCTAAATCATTCACCAGCACAGGTTGTGTACTATTTAGAGTACCAGATTGTACAGGTCCTGGGCGATCTGTCCAAGAAATTGTGGCCATCAATTTTTCTGATTCTGTTACATTTACTGTAAAAGAATAGGTGTCTCCATTATTTAAGGTGTTTTCTTCAATAATTGCACCACCTGACAGAGCATCTGTAATAGTTTGAGCAGCAAATTCTACATTTAAAAAACCCCATCCCCAAAATGGATCTGGCCCAGGATATGGTACAGCATTTACGTATTCATTCTCTGCATCATCTGTTGCAGTATGACAAGCTAGCCCTCTTAACGTAGCAGATAACATGAATTCATTGTTAATGTTATTGTAATGTTCTTGTAAAAGCAATAAACTCCCTGCAACATTTGGACTAGACATTGAAGTTCCTTGAGAATTTGCGTAAGTATTAGTTGAATTATTGGAGGTCGAAAAAACAGCCTGACCTCTTCCAGTTATATCTGGCTTTATTCTTCCATCATCAGTTGGACCTTGACTACTAAAATAACTAATATTTGCACCAATAATTTGCCTCCCTGAAGCGTTAAAAGTTATATTTGCTGATGCAACAATAAGTGAATTTTTTGAGTTTTTATCATAGGTCAATTTATCTAACCCAGGTCCTAATCCATTCTCATAATTACTAGTTCCAGAATTTCCTGCAGAAGCAACTCTTAAATAATAGGGTGTATCAAAATGTATTCCATCCCAGTTTGCAGCACTGCTTGTATAACATCCCATTACCCAGTCATCGAGCTGTTGTACATTATCTTCATCTAAAATGTATACACCATAAGAATGATTTGAAATTAGCATATTATTGGAGATGTGTGCAGTAATTGTTTCAGATGTGTCATTAATATTATTATATGCTAATATTGTAGATTTTGGAGCCATTCCTCTGGCTGAGAAGTTTTCTCCTTTGGCACCTATTGTTCCATTTACATGAGTAGCATGAAAACTTAAAGTTGGGTTAGGGCTTGAAGTATCTGGAGTTGAAATTCTTGAATCGCCAGAGTCATCTAGAAATTCTACATGGTCCAATAAAGGATATCCACCAACTTCCCAAACTCCTATAGTCATATTTTCTCCTTCTAAATTTAATCCTAAAGCTCCTCCTGGATACAAAGTAGTTGTTTTAGTAGCGATAGCAGATTTATTATTGTCTGAAGATATATATATTGGTCTATTGTTTACAATATCATATATTTCATGATTTTTTCCTTTGCTCGAGTAAGCTTTTTTTACCTCTGGATTTTTTTTAAGAAAGGCATCAATTTTCTTTTGTTTTTCATTTTCTTTTTCTTTCAACTGTTCAATTAACTGATCTATTTTTTCCAGGTTATAGTTCTTTTGAATTTTATTCTTGTCTTTTATATTTTGTGCAGACGTTATTGCTGTAAAGAATAGTAAGGCAAAAAGTAATTTTATTTTCATAAAACTTATTTATTGAATATTAGTTATTATTTCTATAAATTTATTTTCGATTGGTTAAAGAAAAAAACCGGTACCTTCTAGTACCGGTTTTTGTATATAAAATAGTAATTGACTTATTAAAGTGTGAATTCAGTAGACTCAGAAGCTCCAAAGTTACCTCCAGAAACTATTTCAGTTCCATCTTTAGTTAGAGTGTAAGAACCGTTTCCGTAATTACAACATATCCCATCACTATAGGCATCATATATAATGAATTCATAATCTCCACTTACTAAACAGAACGTAGTACTGAATGATGTTCCTGTATATGGTCCACCTTCTTCGAGCAAGGTAGTACCAGAATATAACTCCCAAGTAGTTTCACCTGGGTAGTTGTCAAAAGTTATATTTAAAGTAACTTCATAGCAAACTTCATCAAGTGTTGTAAATGAAACGGGACCTGACCATAAAGAGTTTCCATTGTCGTTTCCGCAATTTGCTCTTACATAAGCATCGTATTCTGTTGAATTGCTTAATCCAGTAATCGTGGTAGAGTTGGTGTTAACCAATGTACCACTCGTTGTTGGAGCAGGATTTCCTGCGGTTACAACTGCGTACTCCCAAGATTCATTACCATCATAAGCATCCCAATCAAAATTAGCAGAATCGGCCGTAACGGTCGATATTGTAACTCCAGTAGGCGCTAAGCAAGTTGGCATTACGTTGATATTGTGTGGTTTATGAACCACATTTCCATCATCATCTACGGATGTAGGAATATCTAAACCAGGTTCTGCTGTCATTCCAATTACAATTGTTTCTGTTGAAGAAAATGAAGCGCCATAGATACTTACATCAAAGGAAACTTGAGTTGCTCCAGCAGGAATTGTTACTGAGTCTGGCACTGAAAAACCTGAAGCAGCAGCAGTACTTGAATCATCTACATATAATCCAATAGTTCTATCAGCGTTATTTGCTGATGAAGCATAGACATCAACTCCTACAACAATAGTCTGTGCAATACTAACTTCTACATCTTGATCGAAACTAAATGATACGAAATCATTTGAAATGTAACTTTCGTCATTTACTTCATCCTCACAACCAACTAAGAATAAACTTAAAGTAAGAAGGATAAATGCTGAAATGTATTTATAATTTTTATTTATTTTCATCATTTTAAATTTTTTGATTAACATTAGTTTTGATCCGTAATACTAGGGTTGTTGTTAATCTCGCTCTGTGGAATCTGGAATGACATTTCATCAGAATCATAAGCAAATGATTCTCCAGCACGGAACACGTGATTTGTACCTCTAGTTACAGTAGCCTCATTTCGCTTCATAGCATAATAAGTCTTTCCTTCACCCCAAAGCTCAATTCTGGTTTGTAGGTAAATAAAATCTTGTAAAGCAGAACCTGAAAGTGGATTGACAACAGCTGCAGCATCTGGTATACGATTATTCAATAGATTAATCATTGTTGCTTTTGCACTTGCATCATCTCCAAGACGAGCAGCACATTCAGCACTTAACAAGTGGAACTCATCTGAACGCATAAATATTAAATCTGTAGTAATAATATACTGATTAAATACTGTTCTATCTTGATGAAAGAATTTATTGTTTGGTTGAAGCGGACCAGTTACCGTATTAAACTGATCTCTTCTAACATCATTTGCAGCAATTTGTGCGTACAAAGCATCATCTATAGATTTTCTATCACCAGCAGCTTGATAGCTGTAGGTATAAACATCCATTTGTCCCCACCAGTCAACTAATTGGTGTCCTAATTCTTCAGTTAAATCAAAGCCCCATATCCAAGACGGAGTGTTAACATCGTCAAATCCAACTGTTGGTTCTGTACCAGGAAAACAAAGTTGACCAGTAGTTGTGATAGGATATCCTGCAGCAATAACAGCATCAGCCATTGTTTTTGCATCAGCCCAGTTCCCCATACCAGCATAAACATATGCTAATAAACCTTGAGCAACTGTTTTATCGATTTTACTTTTATCAGGACGTACATATCCATCTAATAAAGAGATGGCATCTGTTAAGTCGCTGACAATCAAACCATAAATTTGAGATGCAGGAACTTTAGCAGTATTAATTGTTTCTCCATCATAATATGGAAGAATTGGTTGCGATGGGTCGTACTTTTTCTGAAATAACTGTGCTAAATACCAATACGCATAAGCTCTAGAGGCTTTTGCTTGACCTAATACTTTTCTTGCACCATCCGTTGTTGGCTGGGCGTTATTTCCACCAGAAGTTTGAATAACATTATTGGCAAGACTTACAATTCTGTAATAATATTCCCAAATGATTTTGTTTTCTTCACGAGTAAAGTCTACCGTACAAACTAAATTGGAGGTTGCGTTGTACCATCCATATGTACTTGCAGACAAAGCCATATCACCAGAGACCATATCTGACCAAATGTCAACACCTTTTTGACCAAAATCATAGTGTCTTGATCCAGTAACACCGAAATCTTGAATCATGAAACTAGCGATTCCCTCTAAAGTACCTTCTACAAGAGCTGGATTTACGTCAGCGTAATTAGATAGATCTTCAGCAGTAAGATTATTTGTGTTTCTTTCCGGATCTAAAAATTCCTTAGAACACCCCACAAATACAAGTGAGGAAACTAAAATTGAATAAATTAAATTTCTTTTCATGTTTTATTTTTTAAAATTGAACTTTTGTACCAAGACTAAAAGTTGTCATTGGCATATATATACCAGAATTTGAAGAACTAATTAAGGTTGTTGGATTTAAACCTCTTCTAGCACTCAACATCATTAAATTATCTCCTGACACAAAGAAACTAACTTTAGAAAGATTTGCTCTACTAGCAGTTTTTTCTGGTAAAGTATAACCAATTCTTAAGTTGTTTAGTGAAAGGAAATCTGCTTTTGTAAGAAAACGTGTAGACGTTAAACTATGCTGAGTATCAGTAAAATATCCAGCACTCATTCTTGGAACATTAGTCATGTCGCCTGGTTGCTTCCATGCTTGTCTTACGTCTGTATGGAAATTATCACTTCCAATTAGGTTTCTGTTGTTCATTAGAGTTCTGTATCCGCTGTCAATTACATATCCACCTAAACTGTAGCTAAATTGCGCAGAAATATCAAAGTTTTTGTACTCTGCACTTAATCTGAAACCACCTCTAATATCAGGGATTGCCGATTTTCCTACATACTTTTGTGTAGCATCAGTATAATCCTCAGTGGTTGTTTGCTGAACATTAGCATTTGGATTTTCATCCATATATAATGTCATACTTGCAATTTGTGCATCCCCAGAGTTAAATACACCATCACCGTTAATATCATCATAATAAAGGTTCCACATTGCAGCACCAGTTGCAGGATTTACCCCTGCCCATTCTCTCATGTACCAATCGTATAGTGAACTTCCTTTAGATAATCTTCCGTCTAATACCTTAGGCTCTCCAGTAAAGTAATCCGCTGGCATCTCTTTAATTTCATTATCAAACATTTCTCCATTGATATTGAATGACATTCTGAAATCTTCAGTATCAAATACTTTAACAGTAGCGTTAAATTCGAAACCACTATTTCTTAATACACCATCGTTATACTGGATAAACTGAGATCCACTAGATCCAGGAAGCGTTTGTGTAAAGAATAGATTCTTTGTGTCATTAACATAATAGTCTAAGTCTAACGCTAATTTATCATTGAATAGTGATGATTCAAGACCAACCTGAGTTGAAGTTTTAACCTCCCAAGTTAAATCAGGATTAGCTAAGGTAGAACTCTGTGTAAATGAATAAGATCCGTCAGGCGTTTGGTTGATTCCATAAATCTGCCATCCGTAACGAACATTAGTTCCTTGATCTCCAATAAGACCGTAACTTGCTTTAAGTTTTAAATAATTTACAAAACTTTCTGTTGGGAAGAAATCTTCGTTTGAAACAATCCAACCTAAACCAATAGACCCGAAAGTATCCCATTTGTTGTTTTTAAATCGAGAAGAACCATCTCGTCTACCTGAAGCACTGATGTAATACTTCCCATCGTAGTTATAGTTTAATTGTGCAAAATAACTATCTAGAGTCCAACCAGTTGAGTAAGAATTAGCTCTTCCAAATGGAGTAGTGTATTGTGCTAAATCAAATGTATTAGGTAAGATTGCATTTTGAGCAGCCGCACTAATATTTTTAAATTTATTTTCAGTTGATTCGTGTGCAACAAAAGCATCAACATTGTGGTTCCCATATGATTTGTTGAATCTCAACATTTGGAGGAAGTTTTGATTAATGTTTGTGCTAATTGACTTTGAAAGAAATCCAGTACCTGCATTCGCACCATAATATGGATTTCCTCTACTAGCACCATCATAATTATTGTATTGTCCGCTGTATCTTACATCAAAAGTTAACCAATCTGTAAGGTCAATTCCAATATTGAAGTTCCCAAGCATTGTTAAAGAACTTGTTTTGTCCACGTCATATATTGCATCAGCAATACCATTAGTGGAATTCCAAGCGCGACGTCCATATTCATTTCCTAAGTCAATGTTTGGAACACCATAATCATATTGATATCCACCAAATATAGGATCTTCTACCAAAACACCATTCGAGTCTCTTAAGTAGATGTCATATATAGCTGGAACAGTATTTGTCAATGCAAAAATGTTCCCAGACGAACCAGCAGAACCTTCTGAACTGGAAGAATTATTGTAAAGACCACCGGTAAAGGCCAAGTCTCCACCAACTCTTAACCAATCTTTAGCTTCATGATCGATACTCAGGCGTGACGTATAACGAGTATACTTAGAATTGATAGTGTAGCCTTCGTCTTGTAAGTATCCAAAAGACGTATTGAATTGAGTAGCTTCGTTTCCACCACTAAACTGCAAATTTGCCTCTTGTCTGTATCCAGTTCCAAATGCAACGTCAGCCCAACGTGTTGGTGTGTAACGACGACCAATACCAGAATTAAATTTTCCGGTAGCTGGATTAATTAATTGCTCACCTGACACATCCCAAATGTTGTATACTTGATCAATTCCTTCAACATCTGTCCCTCCAGAAGTAGCGTATAAATTATCACTTGCCCATGCCGCAGGGTTTGCCTCTCCTAGTAACGTAGCCTTGTTTTTTAAAGCTGACCAAGAAAGTTCAATATACTCTTCAGGAGATTCAATGACATCGTAGTTTGGTAAGAAAAGCGTGTTGATACTTGTTCTTACATCAACAGTAATTTCCGATTTTCCTACTTTTCCTCTTTTTGTTGTAATTA